>CAKOLW010000031.1 GCA_934096405.1 uncultured Bacilli bacterium | reverse complement strand
GTATAGGACAAGTAGCAAGTCAAACATTAACAAGTATAAAAGTAGTTAATGATGTTACTAATTATCCTATAATTAGACCACTTGCATCATTTGATAAATTAGAAATAATAGAAATAGCAAAGAAAATAGGTAGTTATGATATAAGTATACTACCATATGAAGATTGCTGTACAATATTTGTACCACCTCATCCTGTTATTAATCCTAATTTAGATTATGCAAGAGAATTAGAAAGTAAGTTAGATATGAATATGATAAATAATGCTTTACATAATATACTTACAATTAAATTAAATGATGAAGTAAAAGAAGATGATTATCTATAAAAAATACAGTTCGATATGAACTGTATTTTAAATTGCTCTCATTTTATCTTTGTCCTTAAAAGGATTCTTTTTATCTATTTTATCTGTAAATAATATACCATCTAAATGATCTATTTCATGTTGAAAAGCAACAGCAAACTCTTCACGAACCCTTTCTTCCTTATAATTACCTGAAACATCATAAAATCCAACAGTAACCCTAGCGTGTCTTGGTACAATACCTTCTACTTCACGATTAACACTTAAGCATCCTTCTCCTTCTTCAACATAAACTAATTCTTTAGAATAAGATAGAATCTTAGGATTAATTACAGTATATTCTATAAAATCTCCCTCTTCAGTTTTATATGAAATAATAAATATTCTCTTAAGTTCTCCTAACTGAGGAAAAGCAAGTCCCATACCAGGTCTTAAATCTAACTCTTCAGCTTTTTCTTCATCTTGACTTAATCTTAAATATTCATAAGCTTCATCTATAAGTTTTAAATCATTATCTGTTAAAGGAAATGTAGCATTCTTACTAACTTTATGTAAAATTTTATTTTTTTCATCTAATATATCTGTTGTTTTAAGCATATAATTCACCCCTTAAACGTGAATATTGTACTAAAAAAAACACAAAAAATCAATAGAATACATTAAATTCTACATAAATATAAAAGAGAAAGACATGCTTTCTCTTTTACTAGTTATTATTATAGTTTAGGAAACCTGCACCAAATACAACTACAAGTAAGATAAATAAAACTAATATAATTGCAGCACCATAACCATATCCATTTCCGTAACCATAATTACCATATCCATAACTTGGACAACATTGATTCATTCCATAATTGTTTCCATATCCGCCACTATATCCATAATAATACATAAATTACCCTCCTTTATATCTATAATAATTTATGACTAACTTTACTTTTTGACATTATTTATACCTAAAAAATATTTAATTAATCTAAATATTGTGTTATCATATTAGTAGATAAGGTATGAAGAAAATAAGAATTTTTAGTAAAATTGATAAACCTTTACTTATAATGAGTATATTATATAGTATAGTTGGACTAGTTATGGTGCTTTCTGCTTCAAGCGTGAGTGCTGTTTTAAAGTATGACTTAAGTACATATTATTTCTTTATTAGACAATTAATATTTGTAGTTATAAGTTATCTTATTGGATTTATCTTTGTACTCAATATACCTATAAAAAAATATAAAAAATTCTTACCATTATTTTTAATTGGTTTACTTGTAGTACTTATATACTTGATTGTTTATGGGGATGTGGTAAATGAGGCAAAGTCGTGGATTGATTTGGGTTTCTTTAGTTTTCAACCTAGTGAATTTGCTAAGACTATATTAATAATATATATGGGCGTTTTTTATGGAGAAATGAATAAGAAAACAAGTAAATATTCTGTATTTATACCTTTAGCATATTCTATAATAGTTTTTCTTTTGGTAGCTATGCAACCAGACTTAGGTACTGCTTTAATAATCGCAGGTATTGTATTTTTGACATTTTTAAGTATTCCTTTTGAAGGTAATCAACTTATAAAAACTATTAAAATATTTTCTGGTGCTTTGGCAGTTATAGGAATAGTATTTATAGTTACTGGATCTAGTTTTTTAACTGATATGCAAAAGAATAGATTAACTTATAAAAATCCTTGTACTAGATATACTGAAGAAACTGGGTATCAAGTATGTAATGGATTTATAGCAATTAATAATGGTGGTTTGTTTGGAAAAGGATTAGGAAATTCAACTCAAAAATATTTATATTTACCAGAAGCTCATACTGACTTTATATTTCCAATAATGGTAGAAGAATTGGGATTATTATTTAGTATTGCATTTATAATAGGCTATTTGTATATTCTTTATAGAATAGTTAAGATAGCTAAAGCAAGTACTAATTTAAGAAATTCTATAATATGTTATGGGGTTAGTATATATATATTACTTCATTTGGTAGTTAATTTTTGTGGAATACTTGCTTTGATACCACTTACTGGGGTTCCAGTTCCATATTTAAGTTATGGTGGTTCATTTACTATAAATTTAATATTATGTATATTTATTGTTGAAAGAATATGTGTTGAAGATAAGATAACTAAAGAAAAAATTGAAATATCTAAAATTTAGGAAAATGTCCGAATATGTCCGAATAATATTGAAAAAGCTTCAATGTTTTGGTAAAATTAATTAACAATGGAGGTAATTTATGTTTGATATAAGTGAGTTAAATAATGATACTAAAGAAAAATTAGATATAGATTTAAAAATAGATTTTCCAATAGATAAATTAAAAGGTACAGAAATTCAAAGTTTAGATAATATAAGAGTAGTAGGTAATATAACAAGAATAGATAATAGTGTTTATCATTTA
The DNA here is from genome assembly GCA_934096405.1 of uncultured Bacilli bacterium. GTDB lineage: Bacteria > Bacillota_I > Bacilli_A > RF39 > UBA660 > CAKOLN01. The sequence goes on along the minus strand of CAKOLW010000031.1, from coordinate 1,167 downwards.
ATAATACATATTACTGGAAATATGGGATTAATGTGTGCAAGAAGTTTGGAAAAAGTTAATTATCCATTAGACATTTTTGTTGATAAAAATATAGGAGAAGTAGAAAATGATGAAGAAATTCAAGTAATTTATCAAAATTCTCTTGATATTTTTGCAATTGTGTGGGAAAATATTGTATTGGAAGTTCCCCTTCGTGTTGTAAAAGAAGATGCAAGTTTTATAAGTGAAGGAAAAGGATGGAGCTTAAAGAGTGAAGATGAATTAAAAAATGAGACTAATTCACCATTCAGTGATTTAAAAAGTATGTTAGATATGGAGGGAAAATAAATGAAATTAGAATTACAATTATTTGCAGTACCTGCAAGACGTGTAAGTAAGACAGCTAAAAGAGCTCGTAGAACACACTTAAAAAAAGAGGCTCCTACTGTTACAACTTGCAAAAATTGTGGCGCAACTTTAGCACCTCATCGTGCTTGTACTAAATGTGGTAGTTACAAAGGTAAAGAAGTAATTAAAGTTAACAAAGAAGAAAAGTAGTTTTTCTTCTTTTAATTTGACAAAATTTTTAAAAGCATAAATATATAATAATATTGGTGATAGTATGTATATAAAAAAATTTATAATTCCAATAATATTATCTTTATGTTTTTTCTTTATAATATATATTAATTATAAAAATAAGAAGATTGAATATAAAGAAGTGTATGTTTTACAGGTAGGTGCTTATAAAAATTATGATAATTTAGTTAATAAAACTAAATATTTAGATAATTATTTAATATATCAGGAAAATGATTTATATAAGATATTTATAGGTGTTACTTTAAATAATGATAATTATAATAAAATGGAATCTGTATATGGAGAAGATACATTTAAGAAAGTCATTAGAATTAATGATGAAGAATATATAGATAATCTTAAAAAATATGATGCTTTAATCAAAGAAACTAATGATACAGAATTATTAAATGATATAATTAAAAAAGAATTAAGAGAATTAGAAGTTGTATTGAAATAATTTTGAATTATAATTTACAAAATCAATAAAAGTAATTGAATTCAACAAAATATTTTGGTAGAATTAAGGAGTAAAAAGTAGAAGGAGTACAAAACTATGGAAAGAATAATTCTCTTTGAATTAAGTACCAAACTTGGTACGAATTT
>CAKOLW010000030.1 GCA_934096405.1 uncultured Bacilli bacterium | reverse complement strand
ATCCAAAACACAAACAAAGACAAGGTTAATAGGAGGTAATTATGGCACGTATTAAAAATATTGATTTACCAAAAGAAAAGAGAATTGTTATCGGTTTAACTTATATTTATGGTATCGGACCAAGCCGTGCACAAAAAATATGTGCAGCAGCAGGTGTAAGCGAAGACATAAGAGTTAAAGATTTAACAAATGATCAAATCAACGACTTAAGAAAAGCATGTGATGAATATGTATTAGTCGGTGACTTAAAACGTGAAGTTGAAATGAACATTAAAACTAAAATGGAAATCAACTCATATCAAGGTACTAGACATAAAAAAGGTCTTCCAGTTAGAGGACAAAGAACTAGTAGAAATGCTAGAACTCGTAAAGGTAAAGCTAAAACAATAGCTAATAAGAAAAAATAGGAGGTTAATGTAATGGCATATAATAGAAGAAAAAGAAAAGTCAAAAAGGATGTCACTGTTGGTGAAGCACATATTCATACTACATACAATAACACAATAGTAACAATCACTGACGAAAATGGTGGAGTAATAAGCTGGGCTTCTTCAGGAAGTATCGGATACAAAGGAAGTAAGAAGAAAACTCCATTCGCTGCTGGACAATCAGCAGAAGCTGCAGGAAAAGTTGCATATGACATGGGACTTAGAAAAGTAAGTGTATACGTAAAAGGAATTGGTGGAGGACGTGAAACTGCAATTCGTTCATTACAAACTGCAGGACTTGAAATCACTTCAATCACAGATGTAACACCAATACCACATAATGGATGTAGACCACCTAAGAGAAGACGTGTTTAGGAAAGGGGAAATATTATGTTAAGATTTGAAAAACCAGATTATAAAGTTGTAGAATATAATGAAAACAACTTTTATGCAAAATTTGTATTAGAACCATTAGAAAGAGGTTTTGGTACAACTATAGGAAACGCTTTAAGAAGAGTAATGTTATCACACTTACCAGGTAGTGCTGTAAAAAGCATCAAAATCGAAGGTGTACTTCATGAATTCCAAAAAATAGATGGAGTTGTTGAAGATGTAACAGAAATAGTTTTAAACATGAAAAAATTAGTAGTAAAAAACTTTACTGAAGAGGATAAAATATTGTACTTAAAAGCAGATCAAGAAGGTGTAGTAACTGCTAATGACATAACACCAGACGCAGATGTTGAAATTGTTAACAAAGATTTAGTAATCGCAACACTAGCAAAAGGTGGAAACCTAGACATGCAAATAACAATTGGTAATGGACGTGGATATGTTGATGCAAAAATCAATAGAAAAGAAATGAAAAATGTACCAGTTGGTGTAATACCTGTAGACTCACTATATAGTCCAATCGAAAGAGTAAGTTATGAAGTTGAACCTGCACGTGTAGGACAAAGTGAAAACTATGATAAATTAATAATGGAGGTTTATACAAATGGTTCTTTGACTCCACAAGAAGCAATGGCATTGTCAAGTAGAATCTTAATTGAACATTTTGATATAATTACAAAAATTAACAAAATAGCAGACATGACAGGATTATTATCTGACAAAGAAGAAGATCCAATTCAAAAAACATTGGAAACGCCAATTGAAGAATTAGATTTATCTGTAAGAGCTTACAATTGCTTAAAGAGAGCTGGACATCATACTCTTCAAGACTTAACATCATTGACTGAACCTGAAATGATGAAAATTAGAAACTTAGGTAAAAAATCTTTAAAAGAAGTAATGGATAAAATAAAAGAAATGGGACTAAAGTTCCGTGACGAAGAATAGGAGGTACTTATGGCATACAGAAAATTGAACAGAGATACTAAGAAAAGAAGAAGTATCCTTTCTGGTGAAACAAAAATTGTAATAAAAAATGGTCGTATTGAAACAACTGAAGAAAGAGCAAAAGAAGTAAGAAAATTTGTTGACAAAATGATTACCTATGCTAAAAAGGGAGACTTAAATTCAAGAAGACAAGCATTAGCTTTCTTAGAAAATGATACAGAAACTGTAAAAATTTTATTTGATGAATTAGCTCCAAAATATGCTGATAGATTAGGTGGATATACTAGAATTATTAAACTAAAAGAAAGAAGAGGAGACAACGCTTTAATAGTAAGTCTAGAATTAGTTTAATCGTAAATACTCTAAACATTTAGAGTATTTTTATTTTGAAAATAATGTGAAACTATTCAAATTATTTTACATTTGTGGTATGATTATAGATAGAATAGGTGTGATACTAATGAAAAGAAAAATAAAAGAAAAAAAGTCTGTTACTAAAAGAAAAGAAAGAAACGCTTCATTTAATCTTGTAGAAGTAATTGTCATAATTATAATGACAAGCTTAATTGTAGGTGTTTCAACAGGTGTAATAGTGTATAAAAATTATAAAGAGAAACCACCAGAAGAAACAAAAGATACTAAATATTATAATGAATTAAAAAAAGCTTATGAAAATATAATAAATGGGTATGTAGAAAAAGTGGATGAATCAAAACTTGTAAATGCAGCTATTGAAGGAATGTATAATTACTTAGGAGACCCTTACACAAGCTACATAGATGAAGATGGAGCGGAAAATTTAAACGATAGATTAAATGGTTATACAGGAATAGGTGTAGAAATAACAAAAGTAAATGAAGGAATACTAGTCGTTAATGTGTTCGAAAATAGCCCAGCTGCAAAAGCCGGAATTGAAGCTGGAGACATATTAATTAAACTTAATGGTACTGATATAACAAAAGCCTCAGCATCAGAAGTTTCAAATAGTATTAAAACATCAAGTCAAGACTCTGTAGAGTTAACTTTCTTAAGAAGTAACATAACCATAACTAAAACTGTAAATGTTAAAAGTATAGATGTACCTACAGTAACAAAAAACAACATAGATGGAACAGGATATATCAAAATAGATACATTTTCTAATGACACATATAATCAATTCAAAAATGCTTTAGAAGAATTAGAACAAAATGAAATAAACAATCTTATCATAGATGTGAGAAATAATGGTGGTGGCTACTTAAATAGTGCAGTTGAAATAGCAGAATTATTTATTGAAAAAGGAAAAAATATATATGGTTTACAAAATAAGAAAGAAATTACATTTTACCAAGACAAAACCAAAACAAAAAGAAATTATAAAGTGGCTGTAATAGTAAATGGATCTAGTGCCTCAGCTTCAGAAATCCTAGCTAGTGCATTAAAAGAAAGTTATGGGGCTACAATAGTTGGAACTACAAGCTATGGAAAAGGTACAGTACAAGAAACATCAGAATTAGCAAGTGGAGGAATGATAAAATATACAACTGCTTACTGGTTAACCCCAAATGGTAATTCAATAAATAACAAGGGAATTAAGCCTGATATCGAGATAGAATATAATTATGTAGAGAATGATTTAATTGACAATGATATACAAATTCAAGGTGCTTTAAATGCGGTTAAATAGACCGCTTTTTTCTTTAATAAATAAATATATTAAAATAACAATAAATATGATATAATAAATATAGTGAAAGAGGCATATATGAAATTAAATATTGGGAATGTAATTAAAATTCACTGTTATAAACACAATGGACTTATATATAAGACCTGGGATAAAGCAATAGTATTAGATATAAAAAAAGATTATATTGTATTGGGAAATAACAATGTTTTAGTTACAAAAAAAGATGGAAGAAGTTGGCATACAAAAGAACCTGCAATAATGTTTTTTTATAAAAATAGATGGTTTAACGTAATAGCACAACTAAAAACAACTGGATTATTTTACTATTGTAATATAGCAAGTCCTTATGTAATTGACAATGGTGTCATAAAATATATAGATTATGATTTGGATTTAAGAGTTTTTCCAGATGGTGCATTCAGAGTATTAGATAGAAATGAATATAATTATCATAAAAGATTGATGAAATATCCATATGAAATAAACACAATAATAAGATATGAATTGACATCTTTGATAGAATTAAAAAGAAAAGGTATTGGACCATTTGATCCAAAAACTGTAGATTACTATTATAAGATTTATAAAAAAATAAGTTAATAATAGTAATTTTTTTGATTAATTAGAATATAATAAGATACAAGAAAGATTAAAAAATATATTATAAGAGTCAAAAATAAATTTTTTAAAAAAAATTAAAAAAAGTATTGCATTATTAAAAAAAGAGTGGTATATTAATACCCGTTAGTTCAAAAAGGGCTAACAAGTAAGCTTAGAAATAAGTATCTTAATACAAAATGTCAAATATTAAAAAAAATGAAAAAAAATGAAAAAATATGTTGACAATAGTTTCTGAGTTTGATATATTATATAAGCAACCAAGAAAAAGCAAGAAGCAAATGATCTTTGAAAACTGAGTAAAATGAAATGAGTTTTATAGTTAGGATTTAAACAAAATCAATTCCAGAAATCGAATAGATTTTTTTATTGAGAGTTTGATCCTGGCTCAGGATTAACGCTGGCGGCATGCCTAAGACATGCAAGTCGAACGGAGTGCCCCACTGAAACTTGAATAAAGTCTGAGAGCTTGCTCAAAGATGGAATGATGGTGGATGTGGATTCTGCACTCAGTGGCGAACGGGTGAGTAACACGTAGGTTACCTGCCTCTAAGTTGGGGACAACAGTTGGAAACGACTGCTAATACCGAATGTGATAGAAATATTAAAGGAGCCTTTAAAGCTTCGCTTAGAGATGGGCCTGCGGCGTATTAGCTTGTTGGTGGGGTAATGGCCTACCAAGGCGACGATGCGTAGCCGGACTGAGAGGTTGATC
>CAKOLW010000029.1 GCA_934096405.1 uncultured Bacilli bacterium | reverse complement strand
AACTTGGTACGAATTTCGGGGGGGGTTAAAAGTAAATAACACCCATAGTTTTTTCGTTATATTAAATTCATAGGCACCAGTCTATGAGTTTTTTAGTGCTCTAAAAAATGGAGGAAGGACAATGAAAGAAAAGAAATATTTGATTTATGGGGTTTGTTTAGTATTAATATTATTAGTAGGATTAACTTATGCATATTTTGCAATAATAATACAGGGAGATAAAAAGAAAGTAACAGTTAATACAACAGACTTAAGAATAATATTTAATAATGGAGACGATATAGAAGGGATAAATATAGAACCAGGATGGAGTATAACTAAAACATTTAGTGTAGAAAATAAAACAGGTAATGAGTATAAATATAATTTGGTATTTAAAGATTTAATAAATACATTTGTAACTAAAGGGTATTTAGTATATAAAATAACAAGTACTAATAATGGTTATAATATGAGTGATTATAAAGATATACCAAAATCAAATACACTAAAAAATAAAGTTATAGAATATAGTGTACCTATATCATCAAATACAAAACAGGAATATACAATAGAAATAAAATATATAAGTGATGATAATGTAGATCAAGGAGATGACATGGGTAAAGAATTATCAGCTTATTTATATATTGAAGAGGGAACAGAAAATATGTATGCTGGTTATGAAGAAGGTACTTTAGGTTATCAAATAATGAAAGATAATCCAACAAGAAAGACTAGGAGTAACAACAATAATGGAACAAATGATTTTGCAACACCATTTAATGAAACCACATCAGGAACATTATTTACTTCAACAGAAAGTATAGCAGGAATAACTAGTACTCCACAAGAAGTATACTATTATGCTGGGAATACAACAAACAACTGGGTTAAATTTGGTAAATATGAAAATGATTGGTATTATTGTAATAAAGGTGGCAGAAATATTACTCACTCTACAAGTCAGTTAGAAGGCTATGATTGTGAAAAAATTGCCTCAAAAAATGATGATATTTATTGGAGAATAATAAGGACAAATCATGATGAAAGTGTGAGATTGCTATATTCTGGAACAAGTACTGACACAACTATTGGATACATAGGAACAAATTATTATAATGTCAATGATGGAAGTCCAGAAAAGTTTGGATATAAATATGGAAGTTCTGATGATAAATTAGATGACATAAGAATGAATACAACAGATAGTGTGATTAAAACAACAATTGACTCATGGTATCAAAACAATTTAACAAATTACAAAAAATACTTAAGTACATGTGCAGTGTATTGTAATGATAGAAACTTAGGAAATGAGCAAACATATAATAATTTGGATTCGGATTTTAATTTTGTAGCATATGATAGGTTGGATGAAGAAAATAATGGAGTATCAGCTACTCCAACATATAACTGTAGTGATATAAGAGATGGCTTTAGTGTAGAAAATACAAATGCAAAATTGGATTACCCAATAGCACTAATGACAGCAGACGAGATAGCATTTGCTGGTGGTGTAGTATTTCAAAAAATGAGTACACCTTATGCATGGTTTACAAGTAATAGTGTAGGAACTTCAATAACGGGTGATTTTAGCAATTTATGGTGGACTTTGACTCCTTTAAATTTTAAAGATAACTATATAAGTATGTATACTTGGCGCCCCAGTGATGCTGAAATTTATTACAATTGGATTAATTCAAAATTAAAAATTCGTCCTGCCATTTCTCTAAAATCTTGTACTCTATATGGTACAGGAAATGGAACGGCCGAAAATCCATACACAATTTTGGAAACAGAGAGTGGGTGTTAGAGATATTTGTAAGAATTTAATAATTTTTGAATTGAAAAATGGCTAGTTTGTTCAAAATATCTTGCTTATTTCCTTAGTTTGTGCTATATTATATTTGCTTAATCCGATGCATTATATTATGTATGATTAAATAAAGCAATGTAAAGGAGAGATATTATGAATCTAATTGATAAGATTAACAAAAAACAAATCAATCCTAATGTACCTGAATTTAGAGTAGGAGATACTGTTAGAGTTGATGTTAAGATTGTTGAAGGTAAAAGAGAAAGAATCCAATCTTATGAAGGTGTTGTTACATCTAGAAAAGGTGGAAGTGTTTCAGAAACATTTACAGTTAGAAAGAAATCTGGTAATGTTGGAATCAACAGAGTATTCCCAGTAAATAGTCCATTAATTGATAAAATTACTGTAATTAAAAAAGGTAAAGTTAGAAGAGCTAAACTTAACTTCTTATCAGGACTTAAAGGAACATTCAAGATTAAAGAAAGAAATTAGGATTAAACCTAATTTTTTTTAATTTAATAAAAATTAGTGTTATATCTAGTTTTTTTATTTTTTTTTTTGTAAAATAGTGGTAGTGGTGATTTAATGTGAAAAATAAAATTAAAGAATATTTAAGTTATATTATTATAATAGTAGTTGTAGTTTTAGTTAGAACATTTTTAGTTACTCCAGGACTTGTTAATGGAGATTCTATGTTAAGTACACTTCATAATAAAGATTTAGTTATAGTTAATAAAATTGCTTTAAAGAAAGGTATAAATAGATATGATATCGTAGTAGTTAAAACTGAAGATACTACTATAATTAAAAGAATTATAGGATTACCTAATGAAAAAGTAACTTATAAGAATAACAAACTATATATAAATGATAAGTTAGTTGATACACCAATTGAATTTCAGGAAACTAATGATTTTGAACTTACAAGTGGTAAAGATGAATACATAGTTTTAGGTGATAATAGAATGATTTCTAAAGATTCTAGATATATAGGACCAATAAAAAAAGAACAGATTAAGGGTAAAGTTGATTTAGTGTTATTTCCTTTTAAGAGATTTGGAAAAATTATATAAAACAGGTGAGTATTATGAATGAACATAAATTTGTATGATTAATTCAAAGTCAATAGAATTTTGGCATACTTGGAATTGATTTTTAAATTAAATAGTGGTACTTGTTTGAAAGATTAATAATATAGAATTTAAAGTTCTATATTTTATTTTTTGTTTAATAATTTTATTGACAAACGTATGTACTTATGTTAAAGTGTATATAGGTTAATTTTTTATTAACAATGGAGGAATATATGGACAAAGAAAAATTTTTATCATCAGTTTATTTAATTATTAAAAATAAAGAAAATATGATTTTATTACAAAGAAGACAAGGTACCAAGTTATGGCCTGGATTTTTAGCTCTACCTGCAGGTCACATAGATGAGTATGAGAATGCTTATGATGCAGTTGTTAGAGAAGCAAAAGAGGAATTAGGGATAGAAGTATCGATAAACGATATAGTTGATACCTTTGTTGTAAATAGACGTAACAAATCATTATCACCATATTATGATGTTTATTTTGAAATATCAAATTATAAAGGTAATATAAAAATAAATGAACCTAATAAATGTAAAGAACTAGTTTGGTGTGATATAAATAAGTTACCTGAAGATATGATAGATTTTGAAGTAGAGGCAATCAGAAATAATCAAAAAAATATTAAGTTTAGTGTGATTGATGTGGATAATGAAAAAAGTTATGATAGTTTAGCGCTTAGTAAAAGAAAAAAATAAAACTGTTCAAGAAGTTTTAGTTTATGCTAATGATGGAAAAAACTATAACACAACTATTTATAGTTTAGATGTCATAATTGCAGTAGGATACAGAGTAAATTCGAAAAAAGAGCATATTGGACTAACTAATTAGAAAACTAATATATAAATAGAGAAGGAGGTAGTAATGAAAAAAATTGGAGATAAATATACTAACAATGTTTTTGAGAATATTAAACATATAGATGATTATGAAAATGAATATTGGTATGCACGTGAATTACAAAAAGTGTTGGAATACAAGGATTGGAGAAATTTTCGAAAAGTAGTAGATAAAGCAGTTTTATCAGCAAATAACAGTGTTTCAAGTAAAGAGGATTGGCTTGTTGGGATCAACAAGCCAATAAAAACTGGCAAAGGAAAAGAAGAGATTATTAAAGATTATAAACTATCAAGATATATATGTTATTTGATAGTGCAAAATGCTGATCCAAGTAAAGAAGTTGTTGCTTTAGGACAAACCTATTTTGCTATTCAAACAAGAAAACAAGAAATAACAGAACAAGAATATGATTCTTTATCAGATGATGAAAAAAGATTTTATCAAAGAAAATTTACAAAACAAGGTAATTATACATTACAAAAGGTTGCTTCAGCAGCAGGTGTTAAAAATATGGAAGAATTTCATGATGCTGGTTATAAGGGTTTATATAATGGAGAAACTGCTGATGATATTTTTAAAAGAAAAAAGCTACGTTATAGAGAAGACATTTTAGATAATATGAATGAAGATGAGTTAGTAGCTAATTTATTTAGAATAAATCAAACTAAGCAAAAACTTTTAAGAGATAATGTACAAGGAGAAAAAGAAGCAAAAGATGTACATTATGAGGTAGGGAAAAAAGTTAGAAAAGCAATCGCAGATATTGGTGGAATGATGCCAGAAAAAATGCCAGCACCTAAAAAGAGTTTAAAAGAATTAGAAAAAGAAAAGAAAGAGTTACAAAACAAAGAACAAAAGAAACTAGTAAGAATAAAATAAATGTACAATGAGATTATACTGTGAAGAGCATACTAATGATAAAAGTGGCAACAATTTGTTGCCAAGTTGTCTTGGCAGAGATGAAATATATGCTATTAGAAAAGTAAAATTAAAAGATAGAATTTTAGATATAGGAGATGACACAAATGATAAAAGATTTAATTATAAGAAGCAGTAGTGCAGAATTCTTAATATTTGAAGAACTAAAAATTGCACTCTCGTGAATTAATTCGTGAGTTAGATTTTTCTTTTTTTGTTTCTAAAAGTATTTATTTTTATGATTACATATGGTATGATTATTATGGTGATAATATGATTATTTTCAAAGGAAGAGGATATGTATATGGTATAGAGTACCATATAGTATTTTGTACTAAATATCGTAAAAAAATATTAACTGACAGTGTAAAAGATTCACTTTTTCAAATAATTATATCATTATCTCAAGAAATGGATTTTAAAATAATAGGAATTAATACAGATTTAGACCATATTCACTTGTTAATTAGTTGTAAGCCTCAGCATTATATACCTACTATCGTAAAAA
>CAKOLW010000028.1 GCA_934096405.1 uncultured Bacilli bacterium | reverse complement strand
AAGAAGTAAAAACTTTTAAAGATGACTCTCCAGTAGAAAGACTTTATAAGTTAGAAATATAAAAATTTTCCAAATTACAATTTATGGAGTTGATAATAAATGAATAAAGAAATATTATCAATAATTATTAATTATGTGTTCATTCGTATATTGGAAAAAGTTGTAGATACTTACGACATTGGCTCAAAATGAATTTTACACTATTTATTTAGTGTTTTTTTATTGTGTTTTTCCCACGTCTCAGCCTTGTTAAGTCTTAGTTTATATTTGTCGTACTAGCCTTATTTTTATAAATGTTAAAATTAAAACTTTTTTAAGAATATTCCATCTAGTAGCAACCAAATATCTATCTTTTTGAACAACATTTTTATTTGCAAATTTTGATTTAATGGATAATAATTATAAATTCTATAACCTCCAATTCATGTTATTTATTATAGTATAGTATAATAAAATTTATTAATTTTGAAATAAAAATGTTGCTTTAAAAGTATTAATAATCAGAAGAAAAGGCTATTGATGTACTAATGTTCATCAATAACCTAAAAATAATTTTAAAAAATTACTTTTTTAATTCTAACTTCATTACACCAGCTTTTTCATAATCAACTGTACTACCATTTTTAGCTTCTTGTAATAATTGTCTTTTTTGCTTTTTAAGTTTACTACTATCTTTTCTTATGAATTTAAGTCCATATAAACTTTGTACTATATCGGTGTCTAAAATACTATCACTCATCAAATCACATACAAGTAATTTAAAATTACCTAATCCAGAACTAATTAATTTATACATTTCATCATCACTAATATTTCCTAACGGTTCTAATGGAGAAAATTTATTATCTAATTGAAGCATTGCATCATTACACCCTAATAATTCATCAAAATTTTTTTTGGTTAGCATTTTTTCTTCTTCAAATCTTTTGTTTCTCTCTTCAAGTAACTTTTTTGCATGAAGCATTACTTCTTTTTGATGTTTATCACTAAGTTCCAAAAGTCTACGAGATAAATTTTTTATTTCAATTTTACTTAGTTTAGTAAAAAAACCAGTACCTAGATCCATATCACTGCATAAGTGTTTTTCACTAAATAGAAGTGGGCATTCTTCACGTGGTTTACTCCAAATTTCCATAAGTTTTTGCATATTGACATTATTAGATATTAAATAATTATCAATATCATATCCTCTTTTGGCTATAGCCATGTCATCGAAATGGATCAATTCTTCTAATGGAATTCCCAAGTTTCTAGTTCTTTTTCTTAATTCAGCCTTTGCAAAATCTCTTATATCACTATAGTTTCTATCGTCTAAAATTATTAATATTAAATTAGACAAACTGAGTTTATTAAAATTTTTTACAATAATAAATGTATTTTTTTCATAATACCCTCTTGCATAAATTCCGTCAAACATTTTACCCTCCTTATAATTAAGTTATTTCTAAGTACATTATATGAAATAACAATGTTCAAGTCAATTTATTATTTTATAATTATGACACATTTTTTAATCTTTAAATACTTTAGAAATTAATATAGAGTTTATAATCATTAGAATTAATCCAATAATTAGATGTGTTAAGTTAAAATCATAAGTAAACACTTGATAGAATACACTAAATACTGATGATAATACAAAACCTAATATTGCATAATACACTTCATTTGGATATTTCTTAAGTAAGTAATTTATTATTTTAGATATTAAAATTATACCCAATATTACGCCTACTAAGAAAGGTAACATTATAAGAATATTTTGTTTTAAATTAGTTAAAGCAACTATATTATTTACTACTCCTAAAACTGGTTCATAGTAACCTAATAACATAAGAGTGAAAGAACCACTTATACCTGGGATTACCATTGTAGCTGACGCAATCATACCAACTAGGAATAACAATATATATCCTTTTGTATCCATATTAGTTAAAGTTACTGTTGTACCACTTTTATCCATAAGTGCCATTACTACTACAAGTACAATACCTATTAACATAAATATAATTTCTTTTATACCAGGCTTTTTTACTGCTCCTTTAAATAATTTTGGTAAGCCACCTATTATAAGCCCTAGGAAAATTAATAATGTTATTATTGGTGCCTTTTCTAAACCTATACCAATTATTTTAGCGCATATAGCTATTGAAGCTAACACACCCATACCAAGAGGTAACATATATTTAACAGTATCGATAAAGTTCTTTTTACTTTTGTAAAAGTTACTAACTTTATCAAGTAATTCTTCATAAATTCCTAGCAAAACAGCTAAAGTTCCACCACTTACTCCGGGAATAATAAATGCAATACCTAATACTATACCTTTTAAAAATAAATTTAATCCTTTTTTCATAATATATTCTCCTTTTCAACATAGTTGATGTACATCATAAGTGAAATAAATCCTAGTAATGCACCCATTAATACATCACTCAAATAATGAACCCCTAAGTAAATTCTAGTAAATGGGACGATTAGTATAGCTAGTAAAAATAGTATATTTAGTACTATTTTTATATATTTATTTTTTATATTTTTATTTACTAAGTATATTAAGAAGCCATAAAATGCAACTGAACACATGGTATGACCACTTGGAAAAGAATAGTCATTTGGTTTTTTAATTAAACTTACACTTGGTCTTTCTCTTTTTATAAAGTTTTTGTAAAGTACACTTAATATGAATGCAAGTGCTAAGTTAAGTGATATATTCATGAAATATCCTTTATCTTTTATTATAAATAATGTTAATAAAGTTATACTTATTAACACTACAGAACTACCTAGATGTGTTAATAACTTGATACAACTTGTCATATTATTGTTAACAACTTTCTTAGTAATAAAGTTTACTACACTTATATCTATTTTATTTATATAATCACTAAAATATAACTTAGTTATCATAAATACTATTAATAATATAAGAAGAGTAATTAAATAATATTTGTTATGTTTAATAAATTTGTCCATATAATCTCCTACAAAAATAATGTTAATAACATTAAAACTATTCCAGATGTTATACCTATATATTTCATTTTCTTTTCATCACTACTAATTATCATAGGTAAGAATTCAAACAATGCAATATAAAGTATCATACCAAAAGTGAATGTTAAGGCTATTCCTAATATCAAAGGATTCATAAATATATCTTCAAATATAAATGCTGTTAAGGCTCCAAATAAATAAGATATACCTATAAATATAATATATAATACTGTTTTAGCCTTACTATGATTTTTATTAAATGTACTTGATAGTGTAAAACCTAATGGTATGTTATGAAGGCCTATTCCAATAGTTAATAAAAGTGCTGTTTTATAATTAAGAAGTACGCTACTATATATGCTCATTCCTTCAATAAAATTATGAACTACTAAGAATATACATGTTATTATTGAAACATGTTTAAAGTTCTCTTTGTTATGGTGTCCCTCTTCATCATGATGACCACCTAATAAATCAAGTACAAGTATTATAAGAAAACCTACTAATGTAGATATGCTCATAATAAGTATACTTTTTTCTTTAGTATATATTTCTCTAAAAAATTCGTATGCATCAGGAAGTAAGTGAATTACACCTAAAAGTATTAATACTACAAATCCTAATGATACACTAAGAGTCATTACTTTTTTACTATTATGTGTATTAAATACTATTATAGTCCCAATTAATAGAAATATAATAGAAAGTATGCTTAGTAGTAAAACTATTAATAAATTCATATTATCACCTATAATTTCATATATTTTTTATATTTTGGTAAATCTCCTTTTTTTATACCACTTATGCTTGGTTTAACTTGAAATATACCTGGATATTCATTTCCTTCGATTACAAGTATGCTTTTTTCAGTTATTACTATATCCCAACCAATGTATCTTACTTCAGGAACTATTTTGGCTAAATGTGTTACGAATGGTAAAACATATCTATAATTAGGAATGTGAAAGCCTAATATGTTTTCTTTAGTTATAGGATGTTTACTATATATGTTACCTTTTTCATCTATCGCAGGAACATATACTACACCTTCATCATTAACAAATGTATACATTCCACCACTACTAAAGTTATCTACATTACCACTATTACCTATTTTTAATATGCTATTCATTATGTGTACTTCACCATTATCATCTAAAAATGTTAATATTCTAAGTGAGTTTACACTTCCATTATAAAGTTCATTTAATTTACTATTCTGAATAATATATTCTTCTACTAAAAACTGTTCATTTTTCATTATCTTATTATATATTTTTAATACATTGTATTCATTTTTTAATTTAGTTTTATCTATTTCTATAACATCTATTCCTTTACCACCACATGCATCTATTGGTTTTGCTATTATTTTATCTTTACTAGATATAAATTCTTTAAATTCTTTAAAAGATGATGTTCTTAAATCAAGGTATTCTCTGCCTAAATATTCCTTAAATAATTTATTAAATTCAGTTTTATCACTAAATAAATGCCAATATTCTTTATTATTATATTTTTTTATTATTTCATTATTTATTCTACCAGTTAAATATGTACTTCTTTCTTCATCGTTAAGTAAATAGAATTCAAATTCAAAATAATCCATATATCCACTTCCATATTTTAAAGCACACTTAGTCATATCAAATAGAATACTATATTTACTTTTATTTACTTTTTTACCTATTTCTTCTGCTTTATTAAATAATTCTTTATATCTCATATTTTTAAGTTTTTTTAAAACATATTTTATTTTCATATTAATCCTTTCGTACAATATTTATTATAGCATGAGAAAAAGAAAAAAGATATGATTAAACATATCTAAATTACTAATTTTATAAATTTCTTTTTACCTTTTTGAATAAGTAATTCATTATCTTTAAAGTCATTTAAAGTTATAATCTTATCTTTATCAGTTATCTTTTCATTGTTTAAACTTACTGCATTTTGTTCAACCATTCTTCTTGCATCAGATTTTGATTCAAAAAGTTCAGTTAACATTAATAAATCTAGGATGTTAATACCATTTTCAATTAGATTTTTATCTATATTTTTCTTTTCTGTGTTAGCAGAGTTTCCTTTATTATTAAATATGTCTTCACTTTTTGTTTTAGCTAATTCTGCTTCTTCTACTCCATGTAAATCTTTAACTACTTCGTATGCTAAGGCTTTTTGTGCAATTCTTAGTTCTGGTTTTTCGTTTTGTTTAAGCATTATGTTATCAATTTCATCCTTTGTTAAGAATGTAAATACTTTTAAATATTCTTCTACTTTAGAGTCATCACTATTAATTAGATACTGATATATTTCAAATGGACTTGTTTTATTTTTATCAAGCCATAGAGCATTACCTTCACTTTTACCAAATTTATTTCCATTAGCATCTAGTATTAATGGCATAGTAAATCCATATGCTTCTTTATTAAGCTTCTTTCTAATTAGTTCTATACCTGTTGTGATGTTACCCCATTGGTCACTACCTTCACATTGTAAAATACAATTTTTGTGTTCATATAACCACATAAAGTCATATCCCTGAAGAAGCATGTAAGAAAATTCAGCATAAGTAATGCCTGTTTCAAGTCTTCTAGATATTATATCTTTACCTAACATATAATTAACATTTATATATTTTCCTATATCTCTTAAGAATTCAAGATATGTATAGTCTTTAGTCCAATCATAATTGTTAACTAACTCTGCCTTTCCATCAAATATTTTATCAATTTGATTTTTTATTCCTTCAATATTATTTCTAATTGTTTCTACTGGTAATATTTCTCTTTCAGCTGTTGGTCTAGGATCTCCAATTAATCCTGTTGAACCCCCACATAAAAGTATTGGGTGATGTCCATAATTTGCAAGTCTTTTTGCAGTAACTAATGATGAATAATGTCCAATATGCAAACTATCTGCAGTTGGATCAGTTCCCCAGTAAAAAGTAATGGGTTTTCCATTTAAGATATCTTCTAATTTTTCTCCTGCGACATCTTTTATTAATCCTCTCCATTTTAAATCTTCATATAATGTCATTTTTTCCTCCTAAAATAAAAAAGTGATACCCAAAGGACGAGATTTACTCGTGGTACCACCTTAATTTCTTCTCATATTTATAACGCGATTAGCGATTGAACTCATAATATGTAATTCATTTATAACTAACTATTAGTTTTCACCAAACACTAACTCTCTAAAAACATAATTATAAACTACTAATTATTAATCTTCGTTCATTACTTATAGTTTATCACATTTTATTATTTTTGCAACTATAAATTGTACTCTTTATTTTTAATGCATTCACTTACTTTATTAATAAATTCTTCTTTACTTAGTGTATATGTTTCTTGTGAGCCAAATTTTCTATAACTTATAGAAACATCATCTCTTTCTTTATCTCCTAAGATTAAAGTTAGAGGTATTTTTTTACTTTGGCTTTCTCTCATTTTATAAGATAGTTTTTCATTTCTATCGTCTAAATTAACTCTTATTCCAAGATTATTTAATTCATCAAATACTTTTTTAGCATATTCTGCATGGTATTCATTATTAACTGGTATTACATTAACTTGAACTGGACTTAACCAAAGTGGAAATGCACCTTTTGTTTCTTCCATTAGGAATGCAGTAAATCTATCAAATGTTCCAAATATAGCGCGGTGTAAAACTACTGGAGTTTTTTTACTTCCATCTTTATCTATATATGTTAATTCAAATCTTCTTGGTAATAAGAAATCCAATTGACATGTTGATAATGTTACTTCTGGGCCAACAGCTGGTTTAACTTCAACATCTAGTTTTGGTCCATAGAATGCTGCTTCACCAATAGCTTCAATATAAGGGACATTTAATTCATTTAAAACTTCTCTTAACTTATTTTCAGCTGTATTCCACATTTCATCATCATCAAAATATTTTTCTTTATCTTCTGGATCTCTTAGTGATAATCTAAATGAATAATCCTTAAATCCAAAATCTTTATAAACATCTAATATAAGAGATACTACTTTTTTAAATTCATCTTTAATTTGTTCTGGTGTTACAAATAAATGTGCATCATTTTGACACATACATCTTACTCTTTCAAGACCTTTTACTGCTCCACTAGCTTCATATCTAAAATCAGTTGCAAATTCTCCAATTCTTATTGGTAAATCTCTATATGAATGTAATTCATTTCCATAAATTAACATATGATGTGGACAATTCATTGGTCTTAATACAAATTCCTCATCATCAACTTTCATCATAGGGAACATATTTTCTTTATAGTGATCCCAGTGTCCTGATGTTTTATATAAATCTACTGTTCCAACACAAGGAGTATATACATGTTTGTATCCCATTTTTCTTTCTTTATCATAGATATAGTTTTCTAATTCTTTTCTTATAATTGCTCCATTTGGTAACCAAAGTGGCATACCTTTTCCTACTAAATCACTATTCATGAAGATACTTAAATCTTTACCAATTTTTCTGTGATCTCTTTCTTTAGCTTCTTCTAGTTTTTGTAAATGTTCTTGTAAGTCTTCTTCAGTTTTAAAGCATACTCCATATATTCTTTGAAGCATTTTATTTTTAGAGTCACCCTTCCAGTATGCACCACTTACTTTTAATAATTTAAAGTGTTTTAATTCTTTTACAGTTTCTACATGTGGTCCACGACATAAATCAGTAAAATCTCCTTGAGTGTAGCAAC
Organism: uncultured Bacilli bacterium; assembly: GCA_934096405.1. GTDB lineage: Bacteria > Bacillota_I > Bacilli_A > RF39 > UBA660 > CAKOLN01. The sequence goes on along the minus strand of CAKOLW010000028.1, from coordinate 808 downwards.
TAATTACATTTTCATTTTCATCCATTCTTGTAATTAAGTCTATTTTGTAAGGATCATCTTTAAACATTTCTAATGCTTCTGATTTAGAAATTTCATGTCTAACTATTCTTTTACCATCTTTACTTATTTTTTTCATTTCTTTTTCTATAAGAGGTAAGTCTTCTTCTTTAATAACTTTATCTCCCAGGTCAACATCATAATAGAATCCATCTTCTATTACAGGTCCTACCCAAAATTTTGCTTCTGGATATAGATGTTTAATTGCTTGTGCCATTAAATGTGCACAAGAGTGATTCATAATATTTAATTCACTATCTTCTTTAATATTTATCATTTTTTTCTCCTTCCAAGTTAAATTAAATAAAAAACACACCCTTTAAAGGGAGTGCTTATATTTACACGGTACCATCCATTATTTTACTTTATTTATTTAACGGCTATTAACCGGGAATTCCTTTCGGTTCCTGTTCATAGGTAGTAACTATAACTTATTTTAGTTGTCTTACACCATTCACAACTCGCTTTGTAAAATAGTAGTTATAACCATGTCCTAATCAAAACATTTAACTTAAGTATAATTCTATCACTTTTTTATTATTTTTCAAGTGGGTTTAGTTAATTTTTTCTCTAATTTTAATTATGTTTTTATTTGTATGTGATGAGTATAAACATTGTAAAGTTATGTAATATTCCTATAAATTCTGTGAAAAAGATGTTATAGTTATATTGTAGGGAGTTGATATTATGGCAAAATTTGTACAATTTGACGTAGGAACTGATGAACCAACTTTTTATGAGGTTGAAGATT
>CAKOLW010000027.1 GCA_934096405.1 uncultured Bacilli bacterium | reverse complement strand
GAGTACAAAACTATGGAAAGAATAATTCTCTTTGAATTAAGTACCAAACTTGGTACGAATTTCGGGGGGGGTTAAAAATAAATAACACCCATAGTTTTTTCGTTATATTAAATTCATAGGCACCAGTCTATGAGTTTTTTAGTGCTCTAAAAAATGGAGGAAGGACAATGAAAGAAAAGAAATATTTAATTTATGGAATAACAATAGTATTACTAACAATAATAGGAGTAACACTAGCATACTTTATAACAGAGATAGAAGGGAATAAAAAAGATGTTACATTAAATACAGGAGATTTAAGAGTAATATTTAATAATGGAGAGAAAATAGAAGGAATAGATATAGAACCAGGATGGAGTATAACAAAAACATTTAGTATAGAAAATAAATCTAAGACAGAATATAAATACAATATAGTAATACAAGATTTAGTAAATACATTTGTATCTGATAACTTAGTATATAAAATAACAAGTACAAATAATGGACATAACATGACAGATTATGAAGTATTACCAAAATCAGATACACAAGAAGATACAATACTAACATATAGTACAACAATATCAGGAAGAACAACACAAGAATATACAATAGAAGTAAAGTTTAAAGAAGAAGATAGAAATCAATATGAAGATATGGGTAAGACTATAACAGGTAAGATTTATATAACTGAAGGAACAACAAATTCAATATTACTAACAGAAGCAATACTAAGAGATAATCCAACAATAAGTGAAAGAACTTTATTTAGTAGTCCATTTACAGAAACAACAACAGGAACATTATTTACTTCAACAGAAAGTATAACAGGAATAACTGATACACCACAAGAAGTATACTATTATGCTGGAAATACAACAAATAACTGGGTAAAATTTGGAGGTTTCTACTGGAGAATAATAAGAACAAATCATGACGGAAGTATAAGATTACTTTATGTAGGAACAAGTCATGATAAAACAGAAGGCTATATAGGAAAATCAGTATTTAATTCTAAGAATGATGATCCAATGTATGTAGGTTATATGTATGGAACAAGTGGATCATTAACAAATAACAGGACAAATACAAATAGTAGTACAATAAAAACATATATAGATACATGGTATCAAAATAACTTAACAAATTATACAAAATATTTAAGTACAAGTGCAGTATATTGTAACGACAGAAACGAACAAACAGAAGGTTCATATAGCACAAGCTCAGAATTCTATTTTGCATCACATAAAAGATTGTTTACAGATAAAACACCAACATATAATTGTAGTGATATAAGAGATGCATTTAGTGTAGATAATACAAGTGCAAAACTTAATTACCCAATAGCATTAATGACAGCAGATGAAATAGCTTTTGCTGGGGGAACAACATGGTATGCAAGTATGAGTACACCATATGCATGGTTTATAAGCAATAGTTCTAGAACACAAGTATCGAATTATTGGTGGTCCTTGTCGCCTTACCGCTGGTATGGTAACGTTGCGTTCGAGTGGTTTTGGAATTCCGGCAATGCGGGCTTGAGCAACGACAACGGCGTCTACTACAACGGTGGTGTTCGTCCTGCCATTTCTCTGAAATCTTGTACTAAATGGAATAGTGGAGATGGAACAGCCGAAAATCCATATATAATTCAAGAAACAGAGAGTGGATGCTAAAACTACAAATCTCTTAAACGTCCGAAACTCTTTTTGGACGACACTCCGCCAGCTTTAGTTGACGGTTTGACGAAAAATGGTATCAAGTGTGAAAACACTTTTGATATAGGAAATAGACTGTAATGTTATAGGAACCTCTTCACAATTAGTTAGGTGGTCCTTGTCGCCTATCAACTGGAATGGTTCTAATTCTAATGTGTGAAGTGTGTTCGGCTCTGACAATCCTGGTAACTTGAACCACAACAACGTGGACAACATGAATGGTTCGCGCCCTGTCATTTCTCTAAACTCTTGTGCCAAAGTAACAGGAACTGCTGATGATCCATATGTAGTGGATGAAACAAATTCTACTTGTTAGATACTAGAAATAGTATCTTTTTCTTTACAAAGAATATATTTTTATGGTACAATACATTTGGCTTTAGAAATAAACACCTTTAAGAATTATATTCACTAGTGTCCAATGGATGTGAGTATTTAGAATTAAAGGGAAGAATTAACGAAAGGAAAGTGAAAAAAATGGAAAATAAGACAGTAGTGTCAAAAAGTTATTTATTAGAAGCTGGTGTTCATTTTGGACATCAAACTAAAAGATGGAATCCTAAAATGGCTGAATTCATCTTTACATCAAGAGATGATATACATATCATAGATCTTGACAAAACAGTTCAAAAATTAGAAGAAGCTTATTCTGCTTTGTATGAAGCCTGCAAAGATGGAGGAAAAGCATTATTCGTAGGAACTAAAAAACAAGCTCAAGAGGTTAGTAAGGAAGAAGCTACTAGATGTGGTGGTTACTATGTAACTGAAAGATGGTTAGGTGGTACATTAACTAACTTTAAAACTATTAAAGAAAGAATTAATAGATTAGCTGAAATTGAAAAATTAGAAAGTGAAGGTAAATTTGAATTACTTCCTAAGAAAGAAGTTGCTAAATTACAAAAAGAATATAATAAATTAAATAATATTCTTGGTGGAATTAGAGATATGAAAAAATTACCTCAAGCAGTAATTGTTACTGATCCTAGAATTGAAATTAATGCAATTAGAGAAGCTAGAAGATTAAATATACCTGTATTTGGTATAGTTGATACTAATAGTGATCCTGATGATGTTGATTACGTAATTCCTGGTAATGATGATGCTGTTAGATCTGTAAAAGTTTTATTAGGTGTCTTAGCAAATGCAGTATGTGAAGGAAATGGATTACCATTAGATGATTATATTACTGAAGAAGAATTTGTAAAACCTAAGAAAAATAAAGAAAATAAAACTGAAGTTAAAGTTATAGAAAAAGAAGTAGAAGTTCCTAGTGAACCAGAAGAAACTGTAAGTTTAGAAGATATGAAATTAGCTGATTTAAAAGCTTTAGCTAAAGACAAAGGCATTAAAGGTTACAGTTCAATGAAAAAAGAAGAATTATTAAAAGTGTTAAATAAATAAAGGAGAATAAATATGGATATTAAAGCAAGTGAGGTTAAAAATCTTCGTGATATGACTGGTGCAGGTATGCTTGATTGTAAAAAGGCATTAACTGAAACTAATGGAGATATTGACAAAGCTATAGATTATTTAAGAGAAAAAGGTATTAGTAAAGCTGCTAAAAAAGCAGATAGAATTGCTGCTGAAGGTATCGCTAATATTTATACTAATGGAAATAAAGCAGTAGTGGTTGAAGTAAATGCTGAAACTGACTTTGTTGCTAAAAACCAAGAGTTTTTAAATATGGTAGATACTATTGGTAATACTATTTTAAATAGTGATGTTACTGATTTAGAGGGTGCCTTAAATTTAAATACTGAAAATGGTACAATTAATGATTTAATTGTTAATGAAACAGCTACTATTGGTGAAAAATTAAGTTTAAGAAGAATAGCTGTTGTCAATAAAAATGATGATGAAGTATTTGGTTCTTATTTACATATGGGTGGTAGAATTGCTTCACTAGTAGTTATTAAAGGTAATGACGAAAGTGTTGCTAAAGATGTAGCAATGCAAAGTGCTGCAATGAGACCTAAGTATGTTAATCGTGATGAAGTTCCTAGTGAAGAAACTGAACATGAAAGAACAGTACTTACTGAACAAGCATTAACTGAAGGTGCTAAACCTGAATTTGTAGATAAAATTATAGCAGGAAGATTAAATAAATTCTATCAAGAAATTTGTTTAGTTGAACAAACTTTTGTAAAAGATTCTGACTTAACTGTAGAAGCATACTTGAAACAACATAATTCAAGCGTAGTAAAAATGGTACGTTTTGAAGTTGGTGAAGGTATGGAAAAGAGAAGCGAAAACTTTGCTGATGAAGTTATGGGTCAAATTAAAAACGCATAAGTTTATGAAAAAGAAATTAAAAAATAATATAGTAAAAGGGAGCCTGTTATTAATAATAGCTTCCTTTTTAATATTTTTAACATATGAGGAAAGAATACAAGATAGAAATAAAGAATTAATATCTTTAATGGAAAGTACTGATAAAGTATTTGAATATATTAGTATAAATGAAACATTAGAAGCATTAAAAGATAAAACTGGTGTAATTTTATTTATAAATGATAAGAAAGATATTAATAATTTTTTAGATTTATTATATAATAAAGATAGAAATTTAACTATTTATGTATGTAATGTTAAAAATGATGAAACTATTCTTAAGTTAGATGAGAATAATAATGTTATTTTAAGACAAAGACCTAGTAAGGCTTATAAAAATCTTTTAGATAGGTTAGGTGCTTATGCAGAAAATTATTATTTAAAAAACGAGGAAGAAATTATAGAAACGGATTACAAAAGAATAAATACTCCAATGGTTCTATTTATAAAAAATGGTGATATTTTATTTAGTCATTATATTATAGAAGAGGAAGAGTTATCTACTGAAGAACTATTAGAAATATATGATAAGGGGTTTGAATTAATTGAAGAATAAGAGTATCTTTGATATTCTTTTTTTATAAAATTAAACACAAAAAAACGTTTGGCATAGATGTACTCATTTGATATAATAATTTTTATGGAACAGGATGTTCTGGGTGTCTACCACCAAGTCGGGGGTTTAACCAACGAAAGGTGGTGAACGTATGAAGAAGAGAAATTTTATTATTAAGATTTTTAATTGAATATTGTTCATTTTGATAACAATAGTTATATTAACTATTATAATTAAAATAGACATCTATCCATTAGGATAAATGTCAATCTAAAAACTTTAGGTAGACATTCAGAATTGAATGTTCCATTTTTATTATATGAAGATTTCTCTTCTGTATACATAATACCATTTTTTGTGTAAAAATTCAATTTGAAATTTTTATGTATGTAAAATTTTGTAAAGCAAACTAAAAAAATTAAAAATTAATATTTAGACTATTTACAAATTAATTAATATTTAGTACAATAATGGTAAGCAGTGGAGTAAAGTGGTAGAAAGTGGGGAATTATTATGCTAATGGGCGAATATCACCATTCTATTGATGATAAGAATAGACTTATTATTCCTTCTAAACTAAGAGAAGAATTAGGTAGTGAGTTTGTTGTTACTAGAGGATTAGATAAATGTTTATTTATTTATCCTATGAAAGAATGGGAAAAAATAGTTAATAAACTTGGCACTTTACCATTTACGAAAAAAGACGCGAGAGATTTTTCAAGATTTTTCTTAAGCGGCGCTACTGTTAGTGTATTCGATAAACAGGGTCGAATCAATATTACCTCACCGCTTGTTAACTACGCCAATTTGACTAAAGAATGTGTTATAATTGGCGTTAATGAGCGATTAGAAATATGGAATACAGATGAATTTAATTCATTTATGAATAAAAATATTGATAATTTTAGTGAGATAGCAGAGAACTTATTTGAAGGGGGATATAATGCATAAAAGTGTATTATTAGAAGAGAGTATTGATGGACTTAATATCAAGCCAGATGGAAAATATGTAGATTGTACTTTAGGATATGCAGGACATTCTAGTGAGATATTAAAGAAATTAGGAACTAAGGGGTTCTTATTCGCCTTTGATCAAGATATGGAAGCAGTTAATTACAGTACTAAAAAATTAGAAAGTATAAGTAATAACTTTAAGATTTTTGATACTAACTTTAAAAATATTAAAAATTGTATTGATACTAAAGTAGATGGAATACTATTTGACTTAGGTGTCAGCAGTCCACAACTTGATGATGCTTCTCGAGGGTTTAGTTTTCATAATGATGCTAGACTAGACATGAGAATGGATAAAAGACAAAAATTGAGTGCATATGAAGTAGTTAATGAATACTCATATGAAAAATTAATAGATATATTGTTTAATTATGGAGAAGAAGCTAATGCTAAAAGTATTGCTAAAGCTATAATAAATAATAGACCTATTGAAACAACTTTAGAACTTGCAGAAATAATAAAAGAAAATGTTCCAATAAGTTATAGAAATAAATCTAATCCATCAAGAAAAACATTTCAAGCAATAAGAATAGAAGTTAATAATGAACTAGGAATATTAGAAAATACTATGTTAGATGCATTTGACTTATTAAATTCAGGTGGAAGACTAGTAGTAATAACATTCCATAGTTTGGAAGATAGAATAATAAAAAATATATTTAAAAGATTAACTAGTGATGATGAATTAAGTAAAAAGTTACCAGTAGTGCCTGATGAAATGAAAGCAAAAGCAAAACTTATTACTAAGAAACCATTAATAGCTAGTAATAAAGAATTAGAAGAGAATAATAGAAGCAGAAGTGCTAAATTAAGAATAATAGAAAAGATATAAAAAGGGTTGATAATATGGCTAAAAAAAGAAAAGCGAGTTTATTAAAAGGAGAAAAGGTACTTTATATACTAATTGCATTGTTGGTAATTGGTAATATATTTGGTACAAGTTTTTCTATGGCTTTATTATCTAAAACTAATATAGAAGTAGAAAGTATGAAAAAGAAAATATCTAAACAAGAAAATATAAATCAAAGTTTAGAAATGAAAATAAATGAACTTGCTAGTTTAGACAATGTTCAGGGTGTTGCAACTACATATGGATTGGAGTATAATAATAGTAATATAAGAGTAGTTGGAGAGTAGGTGTAAATATTGAAAAAAACAAGAACTGTAAAAATTAATGGTATTTTTGTATTGGTTGTTGTTTTTTTATTTGCAGTAATAATCTTAAAACTAAGTTATGTTGTATTAAGTCCTAAAGTAGATGGAATAGATTTAAAAGCTTTTGCTAGTAATAGAAATACTGTTAAAGAAACAATAACTGCAGAAAGAGGTACTATATATGATTCATTAGGAAACTCTTTAGCACTTAATGTTAATTCATATACTGTAATTGCATACCTTTCAGCATCAAGAACAACTGATAAAGATAATCCACAACATGTTATAGATAAAGAAACAACTGCTGAAAAATTAAGTCCTTTAATTAATATGACTAAAGAAAGAATACTTGATTTACTTAACACAGAAGATGTATATCAAGTTGAATTAGGGCCTGGTGGAAGAGGAATAACAGAATTATTAAAAGAACAAATAGAAACTTTAGATTTACCTGGTATAGACTTTATTAAAAGTGTTAAAAGATATTATCCTAACAGAGATTTCTTAAGTTATACTATAGGTTACGCTAAAACTAAAGAAGATGGAACTATAGTAGGAGAAATGGGACTTGAATTAGAATTTAATGATGAATTAACTGGTACTAATGGTTCTCGTGAATATGAAAGTGATGTTTATGGATATAAAATAGCTAATACTAGTGAGAATGTAGTACCTGCTAAGAGTGGTAAAGATATTTATTTAACAATAGATACTAATATACAGATGTTTACTGAACAAGCAATAAATAAATTAGAAAGTGCAGAACACTTAGAATGGGCAACTGTAAGTGTAGTAAATGCTAAAACTGGTGAAATACTAGGTGTTGCATCTAATCCAAGTTTTGATCCTAATACAAAAGAAATAATTAGTTATTATGATCCATTTGTAAGTTATACTTATGAACCAGGTTCAACTATGAAAATATTTTCATTTATGGATGCTATAGAAAAAGGTTTATATGATGAAAAAGAAACTTATAAATCTGGTACTATTCAAGTAGGAGATGCAACTATTAAAGATTGGAATAGATGGGGTTGGGGTGAAATTACTTTTGACCAAGGATTCTATGGTTCATCAAATGTTGCCGCAACTATTTTATCTCAAAGATTAGGTGGACAAGAAATGAAAGATTTCTATACTAAACTAGGTTTTGGTAAAAAAACAAAAATAAATCTACCTAACGAACAAACTGGTAAAGTTAATTTTAAATATGATACAGAAGTTGCTAACGCTTCATTTGGACAAGGTATGAGTATTACACCAATTCAAATGGTACAAGCTTTAACTTCTATTGCTAATGATGGAACAGTATTAAAACCATATATAGTTAAAAAAGTAGTGGATAGTGAAACTAAAGAAGTATTACTTGAAAATAAAACCACTAAGTTAAATAAAGTTGCTAGTGCAGAAACGATTAAAAAAGTAAGAGATTTAATGTGGGGAGTAGTTAACTCTGAAGAATCTATATCAACTGGTAAAGGTTATAAAACTAGTATAGTAACTACTATAGGTAAAACTGGTACTGCTGAAATAGCAAGCGAAAATGGTGGATATTTAACGGGTGATTTAAACTATGTAAGAAGTTTTGCTGGTATGTTTCCATATGAAGATCCTGAAATAATTGTGTATGTCGCAGTAAGTAAAATATCTAATTCTAATTTATTAACTGAAGCTACTAAAACTTTAATTGAAGATATAAGCACATACTTAGGAATAGTAGAAACTAAAGTAGAAGAAGAATCTAGTTATACATTACCATCTTTAATAAATAAAAATATTACTGATTTAGCATACTTAAATGACTTAAATATAGATATAGTAACTATAGGAAATGGAGATAAAGTAATAAAACAATACCCTTCTAAAGGAAATGTATTAAATGCAAATGATAAATTATTTTTATTAACTAATAGTACTGAAAATAAATATACTAATATAGAAGGATGGTCTAAAAATGACTTAAAAGAGTATTCTAAATTATTAGGTATTAATTTTACTTTTACAGGTTATGGATATAGTAAAGGTGTTAATTTAAATGGTAGAACTGTAGTTAAAGGTGAAACTATAGAAATAACTTTAGAACCAAAATATATTGAGAAAAAAGAAGATAATTCGACAAATTCTACAGAATAAATATAATATACTTATACTAGGTGATAAAGTATGAGAGTATATTATATTTTTTTAATTAAAGATGAGGCTTATAAACTAGCTAAGGAAAAACCTAATAATTTATATAAAATATTAGAAAGTATTTATTTATTAAATAATGATGATATAGTTTATGGATTTAGAATGTTTGATAAAATATGTAAAACTATACCTAAAAAGAATTTAAATAAATTAATTATAGATAATAATATAGAGAGTATGACTTATACTAATTTTAATAATACTCATATGATAAATGATTTTATAGAGAATGAAACTACTAAATTAATAGTTAATAATAGTCATATTAAACTTAAAACTAATAGTCCTTATCCTACTTTTTTTAAGACTTTACAGAATATACCTAATTTATTTGTATGTGATTTTATTAATTCTGATTATTTCTTTTTGAGAAAGTTAAGAGAAATTAATAGATAAAATGAGTAAAAGTACTTGAACGAGACTTTCGATTTTGATAAAATAAAAATGTAAAAAATAAAGGAGTAAATGAAACTATGAAAAGAATAATTCTCTTTGAATTAAGTACCAAACTTGGTACGAATTTCGGGGGGGGTTAAAAATAAATAACACCCATAGTTTTTTCGTTATATTAAATTCATAGGCACCAGTCTATGAGTTTTTT
>CAKOLW010000026.1 GCA_934096405.1 uncultured Bacilli bacterium | reverse complement strand
ATCTTATAGAGTATGATCAAAATGATAATATAATAGATGCTAGTGGTAGTGAATATATAATAAATATTGTTAAAGATCAAGATTTTAATAAAGCTAAAATTCTAGTGAAATATATAGAAACTTATTTTAAAGATAATGGCGGTAAATGCTAATCTTAAGAAAATGAAAAAATAGATTTTTATAAAAGTCAAAGTGATTGCTAAAAGAACAATCACTTTTAATATAGATTAGAAACTTGTAATATATAGAAGTGGGTATGTAAATTAGAGTGTATTTCAAGAATATGAAGAACTTGAAAAAAATAACGAAATTAATGATAAAGGAATTAGAACAAAAGTATGAGAAATATCCATTATGTAGTCAAGATGGATTTGGTGGCAGAGCAAAAGTAATAGTTAAATATTTTAATTCAGTAGGTGCTGAAACATAGTTAATAACTGAAGAAAATAAATTAGATAATGTAGATTATCAAATGTTTGGGTACTGTCATTAAGAAAATGATGATTAAACATAAATAAGATTTATACGATGCTTTAGCAAGCAACATGTTGAATTTTGATATAAATTAATTATTGATAAGACATTAATATAATGCTATAATTTTCTTATGAAAAAGTGGTGAAATAACATGGAAATACTAAATAGAAAAGCAAAATTTAATTATTTTATAATAGATGAAATAGAATGTGGTATAGAACTAAAAGGAACTGAAATTAAAAGCATAAGAAAAGGTTCTGCTAATATGGATGACTCTTATGGTAGAATTAAAAAAGGGGAAGTATATTTAACTAATATGTTTATAGCTAAATATAAAGAAGGAAATATATTTAATCATGATGAAAGAAGAGAAAGAAAACTATTATTACATAAACATGAGATTATAAAGTTAGATAAAGAAATAGAATTAAATCATTATACTTTAATACCACTTAAGTTATATTTTAAAAAAGGAAAAGCTAAAATACTTTTAGGATTATGTAAGGGTAAAAAATTATATGATAAAAGGGAAACTATAAAAGAAAGAGATTTAGAAAGAGAAAGTAGATATAAAATTAATTAGTTTTATATCTACTTTTTAAATATGTGTCTATCTTTTTGTGGCATTAATTTTTTAATATTTTCTATTTCTTCTATATATTCATTTTCATTATTTAATGTAATTCTTTGTTTAACAAATTTACCATTTTTATAAATATACTTAGGTAATCTTTGTATAGTAAAACCCATTAATAAATAATTATAAAATCTTTCATAAGGTTTATTACTACTTGTACTAATTACGTGATACAAAATAGTTTCAATTTTATCATAACCTAATACCATAGTTAAAAAGTCACTTGCAAAAGAATAAGGTGAAGTAAATAAATTACCTTTATAATAAGATTCTATCCATTTATTATAAAGAACTTTATCATTCTCATTTAATCTCTCAACTTCTTGTCTAGCAAAACCTTCATGAATTAAAGGTCCTAATCTTAATACACGGTTATTTCTATCGATAAAAGCACCTTCAAATTCATACATATTATCTTTATAAGGTAATATCATAAATCCTCCTAAAAACTCTTTGGAATTAGTATACTTAAATACTCAACTATTTCTTCTTTAGTATATTTAGTATTATTTTGTAACCATTCTAATCCTATATTAATAACACCACCTAAATAAAATTTAATTATTACATTAATTGGTACATTAGAATTAATATTATCAGACTTAACTCTATCTATAATATCTTTATTAACTACACTTAAAAATATATCCATCATAATACTATTTCTATTATTAATCATTATTGCATTATAAATTTCCTTATTTTCATCTAAATGATCTAATAATAGTCTTATTAGTTCTATATAATATTCACCAGTATTCAAATTATTATTATTTTTCTTAAGTTCACTAGTTAATTCATCTTTAACTGTATTTATAAAATCTACAAGTAACTCATATTTATCGGTATAATGAGCATAAAAAGTTGATCTATTAATCATAGCTTTATTACAAATATCACTAACTTTTATCTCTTCAAAAGTCTTTTCTTTCATTAATTCTATTAATGCTTTATAAATTAAATTCTTAGTTTTAATAACTCTTAAATCTGTTTTCATTTCTTTTCACCTAGATAATATTATACATTTTATTGTACAAAAGTAAAGATAACTATTAAAATGTTGGATAAATACTAATACATATTTATATATTTGTTGGTTATCATACATCTAGTTAATTATGTGTATGTCTTTTTTCTATGTAAAGTAATAAAATGCTTTAGTGGAGGGAGAAATATGAATAAATTTTCAGAAAAGATAATTAAAAATAAAAATTTAATATTAATAGTGTCATCTATACTTTTAGTATTATCTTTTATTGGTTATAAATTAACTAAAGTAAATTATGATATTTTAGTATATTTACCAGAAGATATAGAAACTATTAAAGGACAAAATATTCTTACTAATGATTTTGATATGGGTTCTTATTCTATAGTATTAGTAAGTGATATGACTAGTAAAGATATTTTAGAGTTAGAAAATAAAATATCTAATGTAGATGGTGTCAATAAAGTAATGAGTATTTATGATGTATTTGGTAATAATATTCCAGTTAATATATTACCAAGTGAAATAAGAAGTCATATACATGATGATAATACTGATTTATTATTTGTAACTTATGAAGGTGGAACATCTAGTACTGAAACTATTGATGCTGTAAGAGAAATAAGAAGTATTAGTGATAAAACTAAAGTAGGTGGTATGAGTTCAATGGTTCTAGATACCATGAATTTATCAGATAAGGAAATAACTATTTATGTATTAATCGCAGTTATTCTTTGTTTATTGGTACTTGAATTAACATTAGATTCATACTTAGTACCAGTATTACTACTATTAAATATTGGAGTATCAATTATATTTAATTTAGGTACTAATTTAATGTTTGGAGAAATAAGTTATATTACAGAGTCTCTGGTAGCTGTCCTTCAACTAGGTGTCACAACTGACTATTCAATATTCTTATATCATTCATATGAAAAGAAAAAGAATAAAATGAGTAAAGAAGAGGCAATGAAAGAGGCTATTAAAGAAACATTTACTTCTGTTATTGGAAGTTCATTAACTACTATCGCAGGTTTCTTAGTATTAATTAGTATGAAACTTACTTTAGGTAAAGACTTAGGACTTGTAATGGCAAAAGGTGTCTTACTTGGTGTAGTAACAGTGTTAACAGTATTTCCTAGTTTACTTCTTGTATTTGATAAATATATAGAAAAAACTAAACATAAAAGCATTAATTTAAAATTTAGTAAATTAAATAACTTTGTAGTAAAAAAACATGTAGTAATATTTATTATGTTCTTATTAATACTTGTACCTGCATACCTAGCTAATAAAAATGTAAGTGTTTACTATAAGATGGATGAATCTTTACCAAAAACATTAGAAAGTATAAGTTCTAATACAGAACTAAAAGATAAATTTAATATAGTAAGTCCAGAGATAATATTATTAAGTAATGATATGACTACTGATAGTGTTAATTCTATGACTAAAGAATTAAAGAGTGTTGAAGGAATTGACTTTGTACTTTCAATGGAAGAATTAAAAAGTCTTGGTGTAAGTGAAGATATGATACCTAGTGAATTAATGTCTACACTTAAAAATGATAAATATGAATTAATGCTTGTAAATTCAATTTATGAAGTAGCAAGTGATGAATTAAATAATCAAATTGATAAAGTTAATGAAATAGTTAAAAGATATGATGAGAATTCAATAGTCGCAGGTGAAGGACCTTTAATGAAAGACTTAGTAGAAATATCTAATACTGATTTTAATAATGTAAATGGTATATCTATTATTTGTATCTTAATTATAATAGCTGTAGTTCTTAAAAGTTTAAGTTTACCAATTTTATTAATAACTGCGATTGAAACTGCAATATTTATAAATATGGGTATATCTTATTTTGGAAATGTAACTTTACCTTTCGTTGCACCTATAGTTTTAGGTACCATCCAGTTGGGGGCTACTATAGACTATGCAATATTATTAACAACATCATATTTGAATAATAGATGTGAAGGACTAGATAAAAAAGAATCTATGGTAAAAACACTTAATTATAATGCAGCATCTATATTTATAAGTGGATTATGTTTCTTTGCTGCGACATTTGGAGTAGGATTATATAGCAAAATAGATATGGTTGGTTCATTATGTACTTTAATAAGCCGTGGAGCTATTATAAGTATGGCTATAACTATATTAGTACTTCCAAGTATATTACTTATATTTGATAAGTTAATTATGAAAACTACTAAAAAGAAGGGTGATAAAATGAAAAATAAAAATTTAAAATTAGCAATTGGGTTAGTTACATTATTAATAGTTAATCCAATTAATACATATGCTTTAACTAAAAATGAAACTGTATATGCTAAAGTTAGTTATGATGGTAAAGTAAGTAGTATAAATGTAAATGAACATATTATAAATAATGAAAAACTTACTTTAATAAATGATTATTCAGAATTAGATGATATATTTAATTTAAATGGTAATGAAAAGTATTCTAAAGATGGTAATTTCTTAACATGGAATACTACTGGTAATGATATATTTTATCAAGGTAAATTAAAAAATAGTTTACCAATAGAAATGAATATAACTTATTTATTAGATGGAGAAAGTATTGATTTAAAAGATTTATTAGGTAAAAGTGGTAATGTTACTATAAGAATAAAGTATACTAATAATGATTCTCATTTAGTTAACGTAAATGGTAAATATGAAAATTTATATACTCCATTTGTAGTTACTATGGGTACTATAATTAATAATGAAAATAATTCTAATATAACTGTTAGTAATGGTAAAGTATTATCTAGTGGTACTAAAAGTGTAGTAATGGGTGTAAGTATGCCAGGACTTTATGAAAGTCTAAATATGAGTGATTTAAAGAATCTAAATACAATTGAAATTAATTATGATACAACTAACTTTGAATTAAGTACTATGTATAGTGTTGTAAGTTCTAATTTAATAAGTAGTGATACCAATATATTTAATAAGTTAAATAGTTTAACAAGTAAAGTAGATGAATTAGAAAGCAACATGAATACAATAGATGAAAGTGCATCTATGATTAAAGATGGATCTAATAAAATTAAAAGTGGTTTAAAAAGTTCTATAGATGAATTAAGTAATAATAATAGTAGTGCTTTAAGTGATAGTCAAAAAGAAATGATTAAAGCTAATGTACTTAATACTGTTAATAGTCAGTTTACTGATGAAAAGAAATTAGAAATAAGTGATACTGCAGAAAAGTTAATTGAAGAAGAACTTAAGAAAGGCAATTCTGAAATTAATGAATTAGTTGCTAATGAAATTCAAAATTCTTTCACTGAGTTTTTAACAAATGCTAATTTGATTAATGATTATACTATATGTATGACTGCTAAAAAGATGGGTAAAGATGAAAATACTATGACTATAGATGAATTAACAAGCTGTGGTAAAATAAATAATGCTAATGTAAGTTTGGTATTAGATACTTTAACTAAATCAAATAGTAGTACTGCGAGTAAAGTAAGTGAAAAAGTAGCTATTAAAACTGCTAGAGAAGTATCTGTTGTTTCTACAATGAATGCAAGTACAGAAACTGCTAGTATGGTAACAGATAGTATATTAAATACTTTACCTGATACTATTAAGAATGAAGCAATAAAAGAATTTACTCAATCATTAAATGTACTTTATACAAATATAGATACTTTAGATAATGGAATTAATGAATTATCAAATGGTATTACTAAATATAATGATGAAGGTATTAAAGTAATAGGAAATTTAGTAAATAATGAAGTTAATCCTATGGTTACTAGATTAAACAAATTAATAGAATTAGGAGAAAACTATAATACAGTAAGTAGTGAAAATTTAAGTAAAGATAGTGAAACTAAGTTTATTTTAGTAGTAGATGGAGAAAAGAAGGAAACTAAAGAAACTGAAGTAAAGAAAGAAGAAACTAAAAAAACTTTCTGGGAATTAGTAAAAGGTTTATTTAAATAATTGAAAATATGTAATATTTATGGTATTATGTATTTAGCAAGACAACTTGCATAAAATAAAAAAGGGAGCATTTAGTTTAACTGAATGCCTACCTATGTGTTGATAGACATTTAAGTCCATAAATTAATTTATGAGCTTAAGTGTCATTTTTTTATTATTGTTACCAAAATGATAACTAAAAATAAAATGAGAGATATGTACTTTAAAAACTTCAAGATAAAAGTCTTTGTTTTCATACTATCAAGCCTCCTTTCTTCAAAAGAATGAGGCAGACACTCAGTACTAAATACTTCAATTAATACTATAACATATAAATACAAATAATACAAGTGTTTGTGCAAAATTGAATTTTGTAATATTTACATACAACTATTGTTATGGTATTATGTATTTAGCAAGACAACTTGCATAAAATAAAAAAGGAAGCATTTAGTTTAACTGAATGCCTACCTATATATGGGTTAGACATTTAAGTCATAAATTATTTTATGGCTTATTTTTTGTTATTCTTTTTAAGATAATAATACAAAAAGATTGATAAAATACTAAAAATGTGGTATATTAAATACCAGAGAAAGAACTATTATTAACTAATATTTATAATTATATTTTAAAATAATTGTTTTTTGTTGGTTTTAATTTATATTAAAACTATAAAGGAGGAAAATTTATGAGCAAAATAAATGTTTTTGGTCTTGGAGGACTAAATGAAAATGGTAAAAATTTATATATAGTAGAAGTAAATGATAGGATTATTGTTTTTGACTGTGGTCTTAAATATGCTTCAGAAAAGATGTATGGAGTAGATTATGTTATACCTGATTTCCAATACTTAATAGAAAATAAAGATAGAATAGTGGGTATATTTATTAGTCATGCTCATTATGAAAATATAGGTAGTTTAGATGACTTAATTTCTAAAATACCTAATGTAAATGTTTATGCAACATATTATGCTAGTAAAGTATTAGAAATAGAAGCTGAAACAGATGGTGTAACTATAAAGAATTTACATGTTATTAAACCACATAGAAAAATTGACTTTGGAGATTTCAGTATATTCCCATTTAGCGTAACACATTCAGTTCCTGAAACTGTGGGATATTCAGTTAATACAAAAGATGGGTCAATTGTTTATATGGCTGATTTTGTAATAGATAGTACAATGAAAGGTAAATATGATATGGATTTAGGAAAACTTGCTTATATTGGTAAACAAGGAGTAACCTTACTTATGTGTGAAAGTATGTTTTCAGAAAAAGAAGGATTTACTAGTCCTAGTCATAAACTTGATAAATATTTTCACGATGTAGTTACTAAAAGTGAAGGAAGAATAATATTTAACTTATTACCACTTCATATATTAACTATGCAAAATATATTTGATGCATTAAAGGGCAGTGGAAGAAAAGTTGTAATAATGGGTAAACATTTACAAACTATAGTTAAAATGGCTATTAGTGAAGGATACTTAAAAGTTGAAGATAATATTATAGGAGATTTATCTAATTTAAAAGAAAATAATTCAGTAGTGTTTGTAAGTAATGAAAGAGAAACACCTTACTATAATTTATCTAGAATTGTTAATGGATATGATAAATATGTAACATTAGAAAGCACTGATTCAGTATGTTTTGCTGATCCTAGTTATGATGCAATAGAATTAACTGCAGTAAAACTTAAAAATGAAATAGCTATGAAAGGTGCAAGAATATGGGATGTACCTAAAGGAAAAAGTGTAAGACTTCATGCATCTAGTCAAGACTTAATGTTAATGGTAAAACTATTTAATCCTAAATATTATATGCCTATCAAAGGTGAATATAGATATCAAGTAAGAAATGCAGATTTAGCAACTCATGTTGGAGTACCAGCAAGTAACATATTACTTAAAGAAAATGGAGATGTAGTAACTTTAGTAGATGGAGATTTAAAAGATGAATTCAAACATATTAAAGTTGGAGATGCTTTAATAGATGGTAAAAGTAGTAATGATGTTGGAGAATTAGTTCTTAAAGATAGAGAAATGCTTGGAAATAATGGGCTAGTTTTAGTAAGTACTACAGTAAATAAAAAAACTAAAGAAATAATAAATGGTCCAGAAGTATTAACAAGAGGATTCATGTATGCAAGAGATAATCAAGATGTAATAGAAGAAATAAAAAATAAAACTAAAGAAATTATAAAAAATAATATACATGGTAAATTTGCAGATTATGTAAAAATTAGAAGTGATGTTAGAGAAGAAGTTGGAAATTACTTATATAAATTAACTGAAAGTAAGCCAGTGATTTTAACAGTTATACAAGAATTATAGGAGGATTTATGATATATTTAGACTACAGTGCAACTACTCCAGTACTAGAAAGTGTACTAGATAGTTATATAAAAGTAACAAGAGATTTTATAGGAAATGCTAATTCAATACATACTTTAGGTGTTAAATCTAAAGAATTAATGATGAAGGCTACTAAACAAATAAGTGAATGTTTAAATTGTTCATTTAGAGAAATTATATATACTAGTGGGGCTTCTGAAAGTAATAGTACTGCTATTCTTGGAGTAGCAAGAAAATATAGTAATCGTGGTAAACATATAATAACTAGTAAACTTGAACATAAAAGTGTATTAGAAACAATGAGTTACTTAGAAAATATTGGTTATGAAATTAGCTATTGTCCATTAAATAAAGATGGTAGTCTAAATATGAATGAATTAGAAAAGTTAATTAGAGAAGATACTATATTAGTTAGTTTTTGTTCAGTTAATAGTGAAATTGGAATGCGTACATCTTTAAAAACTATAAGACAAATACTAAATAAAAAAAACAAATTAACAATATTTCATTCTGATATGACACAAGCACTAGGCAAAATTAAAATTGACTTAAGTGATGTCGACCTAGCAAGTTTTAGTAGTCATAAAATATATAGTCCAAAAGGAGTAGGAATTCTTTACAAAAAAGAGAATGTTGATATAACACCATTAATATGGGGATTAACCGATAATTGTCCATATCGTGGTGGTACACCGGCACTTTCTTTGATAGTTAGCTTTGCTAAGGGAATAAGAATTGCTACTGAAGGATTAGAAGAAAATATTAATGTAGTAGATAGACTAAATAAAAAATTAGTTGAAGGGTTAAGTGACTTAAACTTACATATTAATTCTAATAATCAATGTATTCCACAAATATTTAATTTGAGTTTAATTAAAATTAAAAGTGAGACATTTGTAAGAGCATTAGAAAAAGATAATATATTTATAAGTACTACAACTGCATGTAGTAGTTTAGAACCAAGTACATTACTTAGAGAATTAACTGATGATAAAAGTATTAATACAACTAGTATAAGAATAAGTATTAGTCCATATACAACTAGTGATGAAATTGATAAATTCTTAGTATCATTTCATAAAACTTATAATAGTTTGTTATTGAAGGAGTAAACATGGAAAAAATATTAATGATTAAATATGCAGAACTAACTACAAAAAAAGATAATAGAAACTTCTTTATTAATACTTTAGAAAAAAATATTAAGTCATCTTTAAGTGACTTAAATATAGAAATAATAAAAGATTATTATAGAATGTTTATAATAAGTAATGATTATGAAGAAACTATTAAAAGATTAAAGAATATTTGTGGTATTTATGAAATAGTGCCTTGTATAAAAGATACAGATACTTCATTAGAAAATATATGTGAGTTAACTAAATCTTTGATTAAAGAAGACACTACATTTAAAGTAGTAACAAATAGAAGTGATAAAAGTTATCCTATTCCAAGTATGGAATTAAGTAGAAAAGTTGGAGCATACTTACTAAAAAATGTAAATAATTTAAGTGTTGATGTTCATAATCCAAAAGTATTTGTAAATATAGAATTAAGAAAAGAAGGAGTTTATATTTATACTGAAGGATTCAAAGGTATGGGAGGATATCCTACTGGAACACTTGGTAAAGCCTTATTAATGCTAAGTGGTGGAATAGATAGTATAGTTGCAGGATATCTTACAATGAAAAGAGGAGTAAAGCTAGACTTTATTTACTTTGAAAGTTTACCACATACGAGTTTAGAAGCAAGAGAAAAGGTTATTAGTCTTGCTAAGATATTAAAGAAGTTTGGTAATACAGGTAAACTATATATTATACCATTTACTGAAATTCAAGAGAGTATATATAAAGAATTAGATCCAACTTATATGATTACTATAATGAGAAGAATGATGTATCGTATAGCGGAAAGAGTGGCTAAATATACTAATTCAAATGCTATTATAAATGGAGAGAGTATAGG
>CAKOLW010000025.1 GCA_934096405.1 uncultured Bacilli bacterium | reverse complement strand
CTGAACAAGTTTGGAGACAAGCTAATGAATGGAAAGTTCCAAGAATGATATTCGCTAATAAGATGGATAAAATGGGTGCTAACTTTGAATTTAGCTTAGAAACAATTAAAGATAGACTAAGTGAAAAATCTGCTCCTATTGAATGGCCTATTGGTGCTGAAGATAACTTTAGTGGAATAATAGACTTAGTAAGTATGAAAGCATATCATTATGATGGAGAACAACATGAAAATGCTACTGAAATAGAAATTCCTGCTGAACTTAAAGATATTGCTGAAGAAAAGCATATGGAATTAGTAGAAATGGTATCTATGTTTGATGATGCTTTAATGGAAAAATATTTAGAAGATGGAGAATTAACTGTAGAAGAAATTAAATCTGCAATTAGAAAAGGTGTATTAGCTGGTGAATTTTACCCAGTATTATGTGGTACAGCTTTAGGAAATAAAGGTGTTAAATTAGCACTTGATGCAGTACTTGATTACTTACCAGCTCCAACTGATATTCCTGCTATTAAGGGAATAGATATGAATGATAATCCTATTGAAAGAAAAGCAAGCGATAATGAACCATTCAGTGCACTTGCATTTAAGGTTATGAATGACCCATTCGTAGGAAACTTAACATTCTTTAGAGTATATTCTGGTACTCTAAAAAGTGGTAGTTATGTATACAATTCATCTAAAGGAGAAAAAGAAAGAATTGGACGTATATTACAAATGCATGCTAATCAAAGAAAAGAAATTACAGAAGTATATGCAGGAGAAATTGCTGCTGCTGTTGGACTTAAAGACACATTTACAGGAGATACTTTATGTGATGAAAAACATCCAGTTATCCTTGAAAAAATGACTTTCCCAGAACCAGTTATTGAACTTGCAATTGAACCTAAATCAAAAGCAGATCAAGAAAAGATGAGTTTAGCTTTACAAAAATTAGCTAAAGAAGACCCATCATTCAGAGCTACTACTAACCATGAAACTGGTCAAACTATAATTGCTGGTATGGGTGAATTACACTTAGATGTATTAGTAGATAGAATGAGAAGAGAATTTGATGTTGAATGTAATACTGGTAAACCACAAGTTGCTTATCGTGAAACATTAACTCAAACTGCTGAATGTGAAGGTAAATATATTAAACAATCTGGTGGACGTGGACAATATGGACATGTTTGGGTTAAATTTGAACCTAATAAAGATAACGGATATGAATTCGTTGATGAGATTGTTGGTGGTGTAGTACCACGTGAATATATTGGTGTAGTAGATAAAGGATTACAAGAAGCTTTAGAAGGTGGAGTACTAGCTGGATATCCAATGATAGATGTAAAATGTACATTATTTGATGGATCATATCATGATGTAGACTCTAACGAAATGGCATTTAAGATTGCTGCTTCAATGGCATTAAAAGAAGCTAAGAATAAATGTAAACCTGTTATACTAGAACCTATAATGAAAGTTGATGTAGTTGTTCCAGAAGAATATATGGGAACAGTTATGGGAGACTTAACTAGTAGAAGAGGAAGACCACTTGGTAATGAATCAAGAGGTAAAGACTTACAAATATCAGCAATGGTACCTTTAGCTGAAATGTTCGGTTACATGACAGTATTAAGAAGTAATACTCAAGGTAGAGGACAATATCAAATGATATTCGATCATTATGAAGAAGTACCAAGAAATATACAAGAAGATATTATTAAGAAAAATAGTATACAATAAATTGTCATAAAATAGTTATTTAGACTTGCAAAATAGGTAAGTTTTAGATAAAATTAATATGTATAAATGAAAGGAGAAAATAAAAATGGCAAGACAAAAATTTGATCGTTCAAAACCACATGTTAACATTGGTACAATTGGACACGTAGACCACGGTAAAACAACTTTAACTGCGGCTATTACAAAATTATTTGGTGAATTTGTAGATTATGCAGATATCGATAAAGCACCAGAGGAAAGAGAAAGAGGAATCACTATTAATACAGCTCACGTTGAGTATGAAACTGAAAAACGTCACTATGCTCACGTTGACTGTCCAGGACATGCTGACTATGTTAAAAACATGATCACAGGTGCTGCTCAAATGGATGGAGCTATCCTAGTAGTTAGTGCTACAGATGGACCAATGCCTCAAACAAGAGAACACATCCTATTATCTAGACAAGTTGGTGTACCTAGAATGGTAGTATTCATCAATAAATGTGATATGGTTGATGATCCTGAACTTTTAGACTTAGTAGAAATGGAAGTTAGAGAATTATTAACTGAATATGGATTTGATGGAGATAATACTCCAATCATTAGAGGTTCTGCTCTTAAAGCTCTTGAAGGAGATCCTAAATATGAACAATCTATCAGAGACTTAATGGCTGCTGTTGATGAATGGATCGAAACTCCAGTAAGAGATAATGACAAACCATTCTTAATGAGTATTGAAGACGTATTCACTATCACAGGTCGTGGAACTGTTGTTACAGGACGTGTTGAAAGAGGTATATTAAAACTTAACGACGAAGTTGAAATCGTTGGTATTAAAGATACAAGAAAAACAGTTGTTACTGGTATCGAAATGTTCAGAAAATCTCTTGATTTCGCTGAAGCTGGTGACAATGCTGGTGTATTACTTCGTGGTATTAACCGTGAAGATGTTGAAAGAGGACAAGTACTTGCTAAACCAGGTTCTGTTACACCTCATAAGAAGTTTAAAGCAGAAGTTTATGTTCTATCTAAAGAAGAAGGTGGAAGACATACTCCATTCTTCAGTAACTATAGACCACAATTCTACTTCAGAACTACAGACGTTACTGGTGTAATTGAATTACCTGCTGGTGTTGAAATGGTTATGCCTGGAGACAATGTTTCTATGACAGTTGAACTAATCACTAAGATTGCTATCGAAAACGGAACTCAATTCAGTATTCGTGAAGGTGGTAGAACAGTTGGTGCTGGTAAAGTAACTGAAATCATTGAATAATTAATTCAAAAAATAAAATCCCTTCGGGGATTTTTTATTTGTAAAAAAGACAAAATAAAAAAACATCAATTACGATGTTATTTATTTTTCCATTGATCTAATTTCTTTAGCTGTCATTCTAACTTTTTTACCATCAACAGTTACAGTTTGAAGATTAACCTTTTGAGTCTTTCTAGTAGCCTTTAAACTGAAAGGTCTATTATTACCACTCATATTTTTTCTATTTGATATATTTTTTGCCATTTTTTTGCCTCCTTAAACTCTTCTAATAATTTATCATAAAATGCTTTCTAAGTCAATCTAAATTTGTTATAATTTAACTATTGGAGGTATTTTATGTTATATATAGGTAGTCATACAAGTTTTTTAAAAGATAAAGGTTTACTAGGAGTAGTAGAAGAAAGTTTAAGCTATAATTCTAATATATTTATGTTTTATACAGGAAGTAATCAAAGCACATTAAGGTTTCCCATAAATAAAGAATTAACTAGTCGTGCTCATGAATTAATGATAGAAAATAATATAGACAAAACTAAATGTATTGTACATGCTCCATTTATAATAAATCTTGCTAATAATACAAATGAAGATAAGTATAAATTTTATATAAATTTTTTAAAACAAGAATTAGATAGATGTATAGAATTAGATATAAGAAATATGGTTTTACATCCAGGCAGTTATACAAATTTAGATAGAGAAACAGGTATAAAGAACATTGCTAATGGACTCAACATTGCGTTAAAAAATATTGATGGAGTAAATCTTTTATTAGAATATATGAGTGGTAAAGGAACAGAAGTAGGTAGTAGTTTAGAAGATTTAAGTAAGATATTAAATTTACTTGATAAAGATGTTTATGATAAAGTATTTATATGTTTAGATACATGTCATATAAATGATTCAGGAGTAGATGTAGGTAATTTTGATGAATTTCTAGATGAATTAGATAAGTTAATTGGTATAGATAAAATTAAATGTATTCATATAAATGATTCATATAATCCTATTGGATCACATAAAGATAGACATGCTAATTTAGGATATGGTACTATTGGGTTTGATAAATTAATAGATGTAATATATAATCCAAGGTTAGATAACATACCTAAAATACTTGAAACACCATGGATAAATAGAAATGAAAAAAATACTTATGCTCCTTATAAGTATGAAATAGAAATGATAAGAGAAAAGAAGTTTATTGACTATATTAATCAATAAACTTTTTATATTCATTAAATAATTCTAATAATTTATCATATGTACTAGGACTCATCATATTCTTTTTAGATTCTATGATTTCTAAACCATATCCATCTAAAATATCATCACAATTTTCTTTGATAGTTGTGACAAATAAATTAGCTTCTTCATCACTAATTTCTATTCCTTCATTTCTAGCAAAATTTTTAACTTTCTCTACATCCAGTTTCATTGCATACATTTTAATTAAACTTTTATTCATAACTCACCCATAATATAATATGCTATAGCATAAAAAAATATATCATAAGTTTAAATGATTTTTATTGAATATAGTACATTTATTTGGTGTTATATTTTTAGTTCACTTAATTGTCAGGTGATTTTCCCTCGGTCCTTTTTAGGAAAGTGAGGTGAGGTCCTATGAAAGGATATATTAATGGAATATTTGATTATTCTAATTATTATATTAGTTTTATTAATAAAACTATTCGAAGATTAACTTCGAACTTAGTAAGTGGGTCAAAAGTAAAGAAAAACACCTTTCTAGTTAGAACGGTGCTTTTCAAACCCATTAAGGACTGAGAACACCTGACCGACAAAAGTTAAGTGAACTCTTTTTATATTATATACAATATGTCCATCTGTATACATTATACTAAATTTTTCTTATTTTGTCTAGTCCCACCTAACTATACAAAGTATTTGATTTATGTTGTAAATGTGTACTTTATTTGCTATAATAATGTTACTTGAAAGGGGATGAAACCATGAAAAAAAATACTATATGTTTAGTAGGCAGACCTAATGTAGGAAAAAGTACATTATTTAATAGATTAGTTAAAAAGAAAATCTCAATCATAGAAGATATACCAGGTGTCACTAGAGATAGAATATATTCTAGTGGTATATATGATGACAAACCATTTTATTTAATAGATACAGGTGGTATTGATATAAGTGAAGGCGCATTTAACGAAGAAATTAAGGCACAAGTAGAAATAGGAATAGATGAAAGTGATGTAATTATATTTGTTGTAGATGGTAAAGAAGGTATAACAAGTAATGATACATTAATTAGAGATATGCTTAGAAAATCTAATAAAAAAGTGGTTGTGGCTATTAATAAAATAGATAATAAATTAAGTGAAGATAATATGTATGACTTCTATACTTTAGGTTTTGATGAATATGTTCCTATTAGTGCTGAACATAATATTGGAATAAGTGACTTAATGGATGTAGTAACTAGTGAATTTGATGAAAGTGAAGAAATAGAAGATAATAGATTAAAATTCTCAGTTATAGGTAGACCTAATGTAGGAAAAAGTAGTTTAGTAAATGCATTACTTAATGAAGAAAGAGTAATTGTTAGTGATATTGCTGGTACTACAAGAGATAGTATAGATACGGTTTTAACATATGATAAAAATGAATATATCTTAATAGATACAGCTGGTCTTAGAAAAAAAGGTAAAATATTTGAAAGTGTAGAAAAATATAGTCTATTAAGAAGTATGCGTGCTATTGATAGAAGTGATGTATGTTTACTTGTAATTAATGCGGAAGAGGGAATAATAGAACATGATAAACATATCGCGGGGTATGCTATAGAAGCAGGTAAAGCAATAGTAATCGTGGTAAATAAATGGGATACTATTGAAACTGATAAAGATGCAGCAATGAAAAAGTGGAAAACTGATATTAAAAATAATTTTCAATTCATGCCTTATGCTAAAGTATGTTTCTTAAGTGCCAAAACTAGAAAAAGAATAAGTACACTTATGCCACTTGTATTAGAAAGTTATGAAAATGCAACTAAAGAAATTAAAACTAATATACTAAATGACATAATTATGGAAGCGTTTATGGAAACACCCCCACCATCATATAAAGGTAAAAAACTAAAAATATACTTTACTCATCAAAGTGGAACTAAACCTCCTAGATTTGATATATCTGTAAATAGTAAAGGATTAATACACTTTAGTTATGAAAGATACTTAGAAAATAAAATAAGACAAAACATAGATTTTAGTGGTACTCCAATAATACTTAACTTTAAAAATAAAGGTGAAGAATAATGAATGATTTAAGAATAATTTTAAGAGAAACTTATACACCAATAATTAATAAAAATAAAGAATGTATAGTATTTAACTACACTAAGAATGTAATAGAAGTAGTAAATGAAGCTGATTGCACGTATTTATTAAGACTAAACTCTATATATAAAATTGATAATTTAAGTGATATGATCAATAAAAATAATAATTATAGCATCATGAATTCATTATCTTTACTATACAAAAAAGCAATAGATTATATAGTTATAAATGAATGCATTACTGACAATAAGGAGTTATCTTACTTACTTAATAAACTAGATCATAAATTAAATTACTTTTTAGTATTTAAAGTAGAATATGATGACTTTATTGAAATATTTCAAAGTAAATTAAATGAAATAACTCAAAATAAAAAACTAACTAAAAAAGGCGAATAACACAAATTCACTTTTTTCATATAATACTCTAGAGGTGGGTTAAATGTCTAATGACGATTTATTTGAAAGAATAGAAAAGAAAACTAAAGTAAATAAGGATACTATTATTAATCTAGCAAAAAAATTACAAGATGGAAACTTTAAAAATGAAGATAATCTAAGGAGTATTATAAGTGAAATCAGTGAAATAACTGGAAAAGAAGTTAGCAAAGAAAAAGAAGATAAAATAGTAGAAATGGTAATCAATGATAAAGTTCCAACTAATATGGACAAATACATTTAAAGTTCAATTGAACTTTTTTTCTTGACTTAGACATAACAGTTATTTATAATAAATTCTCAAGAAGGTGAGATTATGAAAGACTTTACAAAAGAAAGAGAAACATATCAAAATAAAAAGAAAGAATTGGAATCAAAAAGAAAAAAATTAACCAGTAAAATAGATAAAGAAATAAATAAATTAAATAATAAATGTGGTCACAGTATGTTATTTTTAATTCATTACGAAGAAACAAATAATACAAAATATTTTATAAGAGCATACTGTTATTCTTGTGGTAGAACTATATCAATAAGAAAATTAGAAAAAGACAATTACATTAATCTAATTGATGTATACCCAATAATTAGTAAATTTATTCCAAGTTATGTTGAAGATAAATATAAAATTTGTATAGTTAATGAAGCAGTTGATAAAATTGTTAAAACATTTAATCCAAAATCATATGAAGAATTAACAAGAATTTGTAAGAAAATATCTAATAAATTATTAAATGATATTGATAACATAAAAACATTTGAACAACTACAAAAACAATACAAAAGTCTAACAAAATCAAAAAGAAGTCTTTAATAAATGACTTCTTTTAAATCATATACAAGTTTGAATCTACTATGGTATCATCACTAACATTAGTACCACTTTCTAATCTCTTTAATCTTGTATCTAAATTTCTAATTTGTCTTTCTAATTTATTAATTCTAGATTCTATATCATCAGTATAACCAGTATTAGAATTATAATTATTCATATTATTGGGTACCATAACATTAGGACCAAATGCTTGGTATTGTGAATTTATATTATAACCCTGTGGTGGTATAAATTGAGGTTCACTATAAGCACCCATATTATAATTACCATAAACCATATCTCTATTTCCTTTCATAAAATCCTCCGTTTCGTAATTATTATATGACAAATAACTAAAATGTGTGTATAATATAAATGGGTGAAACAATGAGACTAAAACATATAAAAGGTTCAGAAGAAATAGTAAATAATAGTAAAATAGTTATAACTGGTGCTGAAATATATAAAAGACACTGGAATAATATCTTTAAAAATAATAATAAAATATATATAGAAATAGGTATGGGTAAAGGTTCATTTCTAATAGAAAACGCAAGACGTAATCCTAATATAAATTACATTGGAATAGAAAAATATCCTAGTGTATTATTAAATGCTATCAAAACAATTGAAGAAGAAAATCTAAAAAACATAAAAATAATATGTACTGATGCAAGTAACATAGATAATATATTTGAAAAAGAAATAAGTAAAATATACTTAAATTTTAGTGATCCTTGGCCTAAAAAAAGACATGCAAAAAGACGTCTAACTAGTCAAATCTTTCTAAATAAATATGATAAAATATTTAAAAGATTTAAAATAATTGAACAAAAAACTGACAATGACGACTTATTTAATTACAGTTTAGAAATGTATAAAGAACATGGATACTTTATATTAAAAAAATCAAATAACTATTTTGCTAAAATAAGAACAGAATATGAATGTAAATTTATAAGCAAAGGTAAAAACATAAATTATGTAAAAGTAATTAAATTATAGTGTAAAGTTATGTAAAATAAAATACATAAAAAAGACACTAGGAAAAATAAAAAATATCTGATATAATTAACTATAGAAGTGGGTGAACTTAATGAAGAAAATAATAATTATACTTTCAAGTTTATTTTTAGTAGGTTGCACTAGTAGTGTCACTAATAATAAATCATATGAAAGTTTAATTATGAATACATTATCTAATGAGATAACCCATTACAATACCTTAGGTAAAGGCTTTAAATACTATAAACCTAGAGATTTTTCAATATATAAAGACGAAGACTTTAATCATATACTTATTAATAAAGGCAATAAATATTATCTGAGTATTGATATAAATGGTTACTATAATAACTATGAACATACCTTTAGTATAAATCCTGATATTGAATATAGTAAAAACTATAAATATAATGATAAACTAGGTTTTATAGAAATAAAAGAAGGAAAAAATGATTACTTTTATCTAAAAATGATGTATAATTATAGTTACATAGAGACATATGTAAAAAAGGAAGAATTAAAACCAGCGGTTGTCAATTCAATAATTATATTGTCTTCTATAAAGTATAATGACAAAGCTATAGAAAATTTCATAAATACAGGTGATTTGGATGCTAAAGAAACATCATATGAAATTAAGAAGCCTACTAATAGCAGTCAAAAGAAAAATATATTAGATGTTTATGATAAAGATACTTACAATGGACAAGCTAATTAAAGAAAGAGGTGTATTATGGGATTATTTGGAAAAATTAAAAATATATTCTATGACGAAGAAATAGTAGAAGTTCCAGAAACAGAAACAAAAGAAGTTAAAAAGGAAGAAAAACCTAGAATTGAAGAAGTACATATACAAAAAAGAGAAGAAAGTAAAATAGTAGAAGAACCTGTAAAACCAAATTATTCTGAAAGAGAATTATTTAAAACAGAAAATACTTTTAAATTTCCAATATTAGATGATGAAGACGAAGAACCAATAAAAACAAGATCAAGAGTAAATGCTTTAGAACTTGAAAGAAATAAAAAGAATGAAGTAAAAGAAAGTAAACTTGATAGATATGATAGATCAAATGACAGATTTAATAATTCAAATAAAAGGGAAATAGAAAGACCAAAAGAACCTGAAAGAGTATTTAAACCTAGTCCAATAATAAGTCCTGTTTATGGAATATTGGATGATAACTATACAAAAGAAGAACTAAAAGAAAGACAAAAGAAATATGAAACTCCAATTGTGCATAAAACTAGTGAAATGAATTATGATTCAGTTAGAAGAAAAGCATATGGAACTCTAGAAGATGAATTAGATCATACTTTGTCTAACTTGAATACAAAACATGAGGAAATAAATAATGAAATAAAAGAAGTAGAAAAAATAGTTGAAGATAAAAATTCAAAAAGTATAGAAGACTTGTTAAATGAAATAGAAGGTAATAGAAATGTCTCAATAGGAGAAATTGAAGAACTAATAAAAGATAAAATAGAAGAAGATGAAGATAAAGACGAAATAAAAACTTTTGTACAAAAAAGTATTGAACAAACAGAACCGAAAGAGGAAGAAAGAAACAAAGAAGATTTAGGTGACAAAACGTTAGAACACGATTTGTTTAATCTAATAGATTCAATGTATGAAGAAAAAGAGGGAGAATAATGATTATGGAAGCATTAAAAGTATTATTATATTTAGTTTTAATAGTATTATTAATATCACTAATAGTACTAGCAATAAAAGCAATTGGAACTTTAACAAAAATGGATTATTTAATTGATAATTTAACAAAAAAAGCAGAAAGCTTAGATGGGGTTTTTGAAATGATAGAAATGACTACAAGCAGATTTGGAGCAATTGGGGAAGCAATTACAAGTTCCATAATGGGAGTAGTTAGAAAAATTTTTACTAAAAAAGATAAAAAGAAAAGAAAGGGTGAGATAAATGAGTAAAAAATGTGGTTTAGGAAAATTTATATTAGGAATGGGAGTAGGTGCTGGAATAGCTTTACTATTTGCTCCACAAGAAGGAAGTAAAACTAGAAAAGAATTAAAAATAAAATTAGATGCTGTTTTAGACAAAGTAAAAGCTATTGATCCAGAAGATGTAAAAGCTGGAATTATACAAAAAGTAGAAGAATTAAGAATGGAAGTAGCAGATCTTGATAAAGAAAAAGCTTTAGCAATTGCTAAAACACAAGCTAAGAAAATAGAAAAGAAAGCTAATGAACTTTATGATTATGCTAAAGAAGCTGCAACTCCAGTTGTAGAAAATGCTGTAAAAGAAGCTAAAGATGTAGCACTTAAAGCAGCAAAACAAGTAGTAAATAAACTTGAAGAGAGTGAAAAAACTACTGCAAAAAAACCAACAAATAAACCAAAAAAGAAAACAAATAAATAAGGAGTACAAAACTATGGAAAGAATAATTCTCTTTGAATTAAGTACCAAACTTGGTACGAATTTCGGGGGGGGTTAAAAGAAA
>CAKOLW010000024.1 GCA_934096405.1 uncultured Bacilli bacterium | reverse complement strand
TAACCCCCCCCGAAATTCGTACCAAGTTTGGTACTTAATTCAAAGAGAATTATTCTTTCCATAGTTTTGTACTCCTTCTACTTTTTACTATTTAATTTTATCAAATCATAAATTGTTATTCAAGAGATTTTTGACAATTTCAAAAAGAAAAAATTGAATAAATTTACTTATTCAACTTTTCAAACTTTCTAAATGCTTCATTATCATCTAATTCAGTATTAGCTAATTCTTTAAATAAATCTTTTTGTGTTCTGTTAAGTTTATTAGGTAATACTAATTTAAGTGTTATATATAAATCTCCTATCTTTCCAGTATGTACATCTGCGATTCCTTTTCCTCTTACACGTAAGATTTCTCCAGGTTGACTACCATCACTTATCTTAAGTTCAATAGGTCCATATAAAGTATTAATTTCTTTATTAGTACCTAATACTAAATCAGTAATTGTTACAGGTAATTCCATATATAAATCACTTGATTTTCTAGTATATAAAGGATGTGGACTAACTACGAACTCAATATATAAGTCTCCATTCTCTCCACCATTAACGCCAGCTTCACCTTTTCCACTTAATCTAATTTGTTCACCAGTATTAATTCCTTTAGGAACTTCAATTTCATAAGTTTTTCTTTGTTTAATTTTACCTTTACCACGGCAATCAGAACATGTTTTATCATAAATTACTCCAGATCCACCGCATTCTTTACATGTAACTTTAGTTTGAATTCTACCTAATATAGTTGCTACTTCTCCAATAACACTACCTCTTCCATTACATGTAGGACAAGTTTTTTCACCAAGTCCACCTTTACCTTGACAGGTTTCACAATTACTTACTACATCTATAGATACAGTCTTTTTAGCACCAAATACTGCATCCATAAAATCTATCTTTAAAGTATATACTAAGTCATTACCCCTTTTAGTACGATTCTTTTTACTTCCAAATCCACTACTAAATGAAGAATATTCATCTCTTCCGAAGAATCTATCAAAAATACTTTCCATATCTTCTTCACTAAAGTTTCCTTGAAATCCAGAGAATCCGCCAAAGCCATTACCAAATCCAGAAAATCCTCCTGCGCCACCACTAGCACCATTAGAAAATGCAGCATGGCCAAATCTATCATATTTTGCTCTTTCTTCTTTATTACTCAAAACAGAATATGCTTCTTGTGCTTCCTTAAACTTTTCTGGTCCATCAGGATCTTTACATATATCAGGATGATATTTCTTAGCTAAACGTCTAAAAGCACTTTTTATTTCGTCTTCACTAGCATCTTTAGATACACCTAATACCTCATAATAATCTCTTTTGTCTTTCATACATCCTCCTAAAGAGTATAAAAGGCGAATTAACGCCCTTTATTATTTTTCTTCATAATTAGCTTCTTTTACTCCATCATTAGATGATTCAGTATTTTCACTATTATTATTTGCTTGTTGAGCTTGACTAGCTTTAGCTGCTTCTTCGTAAACTCTAGCACTTAAAGCCATTGCTTTTTCACTAAGTTTATCTTTAGATGCTTTTATTGCTTCAATGTCACTACCTTCCATTGCTTTTTTAGCATTATCTATCAATTCATTAATTTCTTTCTTTTCATCTTCAGTTACTTTGTCGCCTAAATCTTTAATGGCTTTTTCACTTGTGAAAATCATTTGCTCAGTTTCATTTTTAACTTCTGCTTCTTCTTTTCTCTTAGCATCTGCTTCTTTATTAGCTTCTGCTTCTTTCATCATTTTATCTATTTCAGCATCAGTAAGGTTAGTACTAGATGTAATAGTTATTTTTTGTTCTTTATTAGTACCTAAATCTTTAGCTTTAACATTAACTATACCATTAGCATCTATATCAAATGATACTTCAATTTGTGGTACTCCTCTTGGTGCTGGTGGAATATCTGAAAGTTGGAATCTTCCAAGAGTTTTATTATCAGCAGCCATTGGTCTTTCACCTTGTAAGATATGAATGTCTACAGCTGGTTGATTATCTACAGCGGTACTAAATACTTGACTCTTAGTTGTAGGAATTGTTGTATTTCTTGGAATTAATACTGTCATAACATTACCTAATGTTTCAATACCTAAACTTAATGGTGTAACATCAAGAAGTACTAAATCATCAACTTCACCAGTAAGAACTCCACCTTGAATAGCAGCTCCCATAGCAACTACTTCATCAGGGTTAACTTCTTTACTTGGTTCTTTACCAGTTTCACGTTTAACAAGTTCTTGAACACATGGAATACGAGTAGATCCACCTACAAGTAATACTTTATCTAAATCGCTTGCATTTAAATTTGCTTCTTTTAATGCATCTTTAACTTGTTTAGTAGTACTTTCTACTAAATCACTAATTAATTCTTCAAATTTAGCTCTTGTAATAGATTTTTCTAAGTGTAATGGACCATTACTTCCTTGAGTTATGAATGGTAAACTAATATTAGTTGTTACTGCACTTGATAAATCTTTCTTAGCTTTTTCAGCAGCATCTTTTAATCTTTGAAGTGCAAGTTTATCTTGACTTAAATCAATACCATTCTCTTTCTTAAATTCACTTACTAAGTAATCTATTAATCTTTGGTCGAAATCATCTCCACCTAGTTTATTATTACCTGCTGTAGCAAGTACTTCATATACTCCGTCACCTATCTCTAGAACAGATACATCGAATGTACCGCCACCTAAGTCATAAACTAAGATTTTTTGATTTTTATCTTGTTTATCAATACCATATGCAATAGCGGCTGCAGTAGGTTCATTTATAATTCTTTCTACTTCTAGTCCAGCTACTTTACCAGCATCTTTAGTTGCTTGTCTTTGTGCATCATTAAAATATGCTGGAACTGTTATAACTGCTTTAGTTACTTTATCATTTAAATATGCCTCTGCATCTTTCTTTAATTTCATTAATATTTGTGCACTTACTTCTACTGAAGTAACATCTTTTCCATTTACATGGAATTTATGATCAGTACCTATATATCTTTTATTACTTCTAACTACATCACTACTTGTAATAGCTTCGTTTTTAGCAACTGTACCAACCTTAATTTCACCATTTTTATAACTAACAACACTTGGAGTAGTACGTTCTCCTTCAGCATTAGTTATAACACTTGGTTTACCTCCTTCTAATACTGCGACACAACTATTTGTTGTACCTAAGTCTATACCTATTATTTTACTCATATTTATCACCTTTCCTTATTTATTATTTATTTACTTTAACCATTGCTGGTCTAATTAATTTTTCTTTATAAGTATAACCTTTCTTTAGTACTTCAAGTACTACATTTTCAGGTTTACTATCATCATGCTCAGTTAAAACTGCTTCTGAAGTAGTAGGATCAAATTCTTTTCCTTCAATATCTAACACTTTAACATCCATCTCATCAAGTATTCCAAGAAGTCTAGTATAAATCATTTTGAAACCTTTTAAAAACAAACTAACTTCATCAGATAAATCATTATCATCCATAAGTATTGCTCTTTCAAAGTCATCTGTTACATCAAGTATCTTCTTAATTATACCTTCTCCTTCATATTTAATAAGTTCTGATTTTTCATTATCAGTTCTTGTTCTATAATTAATGAATTCAGCTTGTAATCTTTTATTCTTATCTTCTAAAAGACCAATCTTTTCATTTAATTCTTCAATTATTTTTTCATTCTTATTTTCTTTTTTCGGTTTTTTAGTTTCTTTAACTTCTGATTCTTTATTCATCATTACCGCCTTTCTTATTAATCTCGCCTTTAATGTACTCTAGCATATTGAGTACTCTTTCATAATCCATTCTTTTAGGACCAATAATGGCGATTGTACCAACTTTACCACCTGCTTCATACTTAGTTTTAATAACTGTTACATTATCATCAAGTTCACTTTCTACACCAATATATACTTTAACCTCATCATCAGTTTCTTCAATTTTACTCACTAATTCTTTACTTTCAAATTTACTTATAATGTTTTTAACACTATCAACTGTATTGAATTCTGGTTGTTTTAATATATTAGCTTTTCCTTCAAAATGAACATCTCTATTATTTTGAAATGAACTTAATGCCTCATAGAAAGCATTATATAAAACTTCATAATCTTTAACATAGTTTCCAATTATAGGTTTTATCTCAAATTCAAGTTTACTAGGGACTTCATTAATAGGAGTATGTCTTAGCATTTTATTTAATAGTTCAGCTGTTTTAGACACTTCTTTCATATCAATAGTATTAGGTATATTAATATTTTTATTTTCTACATGTCCTTTATCAGTAACGACTATTGCTACTACATTTCCATCACTAATTGGTATAATTTCTACCTTTTCAAGTAAGTTCTCATTAGAAGTACTACCTAATATTACAGATGTATAATTAGTAATATCACTTACTATTTCCAAACTTTTTAAAATTGCATCATTTAGATTCAATTCATTATTTGAAAATATAGTCTGTAACTTAAGCATATCTTCTCCACTTATCTTTTTAGGTTCCATTAAGTTATCTACATAATATCTGTACCCTAAACTTGATGGTACTCTTCCAGAAGATATATGTTGTTTTTCTAAGTATCCAAGTTCTTCTAACAAACTCATATCATTTCTTATAGTTGCACTTGATACTTTGAACTTTTTACATAAGTGTTTACTTCCAACTGGACGTGCTGTACTTATGTATTCTTCAACAATAGCTTTCATAAGTTCTTTTTGTCTTGTTCCTAACATATTTCCTCCAACTAGCACTCTCATATCCAAGTGCTAAATACATTATAGTACTACTTGTTAGCAATGTCAATAGATGAGTGCTAACTTTTTTACACATTTTTATTTTACGCATTCAATGTTAAATTTATGTCTAATTTTACACAATTTTTTTCAAAAAACTAAGTAAAATAGATTTTATCTTTAAATTATAGTATAATTAATCCAGGTGATTAGTATGCCTATAAAATTTAAAAGAAATGTATCATATAGTAATCGTGGTATGTTTCTAGAACATATAATAAATGAAACTAACACATATTACTTAAATAAGGATATAGCAATAATATACAAAAAGCCTACTCCTATTAAGGTATTAAATGTAAGTTATCGTTCTAGAGAAACTACTATGATAAATAAAGCTGTATTTAGTGAAACTAGTACACTTGACTATAATGGTATATATAAAGGAAAATATATAGAATTTGATGCTAAAGAATGCAAAAATAAAACTGCATTTCCACTAAGCAATATAAAAGAACATCAAATTACTCATATAAAAAACATACTAAGGCATGGCGGTATAGTATTCTTAATAATATTTATGAATAATAAGTTCTATTTATTAGATGGTAAAGACTTAATAGATTTTATAAATTCTACTTCTAGAAAAAGTATTCCATTTGATATAATAGAAAATAAAGGACATATTATTAATGAAGGATACATTCCAAGGTTAGATTATATTAAAACAGTAGAAAAAGTTTATTTTAAGGAGATAAGATAAAAATGGCAAGTTTAAAAAGTAAGATATCTTTTAATAAGATAAGAAATAAGAAAGATAAGTTTAAAGCTACTTTAAAAGAGAAAAAAAGTAAAGTTAAAAAAGAAAAAGTACCTAAAGTGCCAAAACCAGAAAAAGAAAAGAAGAAGCGAAGAATTGGTTATATAATTCTATGTGTTATAACTGCTTTAGCAATACTGATGATCTTATCTGTTGGGGCATTCGCAGCATATATAGTTATTAAAGCGCCAAAGTTTGATGAAGACAAATTGTTTTCTAAGGAATCTAGTACATTCTATGATATAAATAATGAAGAGTTTTATACACTTGGTATGAATGTTGGAAATGATGTTGTAGAAAGAAGAATAAAACTTACTTACGAGGAATTACCAGAAGACTTAATAGATGCAGTAGTAGCTACAGAAGACTCAAGATTCTTTCAACATAATGGTGTTGACCTAGCAAGATTTATAAAAGCTAGTATAGGACAATTACTAGGGCATAGTGATGCAGGTGGTGCTTCTACTCTAACAATGCAAGTAAGTAAAAACTCATTAACAGATACTACAAGTACTGGTATAAAGGGTATAATAAGAAAATTTACTGACATATATTTGGCAGTATTTGAAATAGAAAAGAATTATACAAAACAAGATATATTGGAATTATATTTAAATAGTGAATTTTTAGGTAACCAGTCATTTGGTGTAGAACAAGCTAGTAAAACATATTTTGGTAAAAGTGCTAAAGATTTAAGTCTTAGTGAAGCTGCATTAATCGCTGGATTATTCCAAGCACCAAGTAGTTATGATCCATATAACTACCCAGAAGCTGCTCAAGCAAGACGTAATCAAGTATTAAACTTAATGAAAAGACATGGATATATTAATGAAGAAGAATGTGAAATAGCAAAAAGCCTTAATGTTAAAGATATGCTAGTAGAAAATACTAGTACAGTTAATGAATATCAAGGATATGTAGATACTGTAATAGAAGAAATAATTAATAAATATGATATAGATCCATATAAAGTACCATTAGAAATATATACTAATTTAGATAGAAATAAACAAAAAGTTATAAACAATATATATGACGGAACTTATGAATATACATTTAAAGATGATTACATTCAATTAAGTGTTGCAGTAGTAGACAATAAAAATGGAGCTCTACTAGCAGTTGGAACAGGAAGAAATAAAACTGGAGAAAGAAGTTTTAACTATGCTACTATGATAAAAAGACACCCTGGATCAACTATCAAACCAATATTGGATTACGGCCCAGCAATAGAATATTTAAATTGGTCTACTTATAGTCCCCTATTTGATGAAGAAACTAAATATACTAAAGGTGGAGTTTTAAATAACTGGAATAGTCAATATGAAGGAATTGTAACAATGAAGAAAGCATTATCTAAATCAATGAATACATGTGCTCTTCAAGCATTTCAAGCAACTACTAATGATCAAAAATGGAATTTTGCTCAAAGTTTAGGAATTACCCCAGGTAATGATAATGGTAAAATTCATGAATCTTCAAGTATAGGTGCTTTTGAAGGAACTAATCCTGTAGAACTAGCTAGTGCCTATGCAGCATTTGCTAATGGAGGATATTATACAAAAGCATATTCTGTAAATAAAATAGTAAATAAAGAAACTGGTGAAACTATAGAAAACTCTTATACTAGAGAAAGAGTCATGAAAGAAACCACAGCATATCTAATAACAAATATATTATTTAATGTTACTCCAGGACAAGCTTATGTAAGTGGTACACAAGTAGCAACTAAAACAGGTACAAGTAGTTATGATCCACAAAGATTAAGAGATGAAGGAATTTATGCAGATATTATACAAGACTCATGGGTAGCAACTTATAACCCTGATTATACTATCTCATTTTGGTATGGATATGATGAATTAGATAAAGATCACTATACTACAATGGGAGCTGCATCAACACAAAGAAATATTATTCAAGGAATGTTAACTAGAAACATATTAAATACAGGTAGTACATTTTCTACTCCTAAAGGTATAACAAGTGCAAAAGTAGAACTTGAAACAATACCTGCAAGACTTGCTAGTGAATATACTCCTTCCGACATAGTTGAAACACATTTATTTATAAGTGGAACTGAACCTACAGAAGTTTCTACTAGATATAGTAAACTAACAGACCCATCTAATGTAAAAGTAATTGAAGACACTAATAGTGCTAAAGTTACATGGAATGCCGCCCCTACACCTGATGCAGTAAATGAAACATACTTAAAAGAATACTTTACTTCTGGATATAAACAATGGGCAGAAAAATATTTACAAAGACGTCTAGATTATAACAAAGCTGTCATTGGAGATTTTGGTTATGACATATATTTAAAAAGTGGAAGTGACCTAAAATATGTTGGATTTACAAAAGATACTAACTATACAGTTAAAAATACTGATAATTATGATTCAATTGTAGTAAAATCTGCATATTCAATATTTAAAAATAATGCAAGTAATGGTGTCACAGTAGAACTTACTGGTACAAGTACTACATTTAAAATTGAACTTCAAGCTGTAGCAGTTAAAGATAAAACAATAATTAACCCTACATATGAAATTGGTGATACTATTGCTGATATGGGTGCTAAAACAATCAAATTTATCGTGAATGGAAAAGACATAACAGACACAATAAATAAAGATGATATTAAAGTAACAATTAGAGATTGTACAAATTCTTGTAAAGAAACATCTAAAATAGATAATTCTAAAGAAGGAAGTTATGAAGTAGTTTATAAAATAAATTATTTAGGTACTCCTTATACAGAAACTAGATATGTACATGTTAAATAAAATCCTATTTATAGGATTTTTTTATATTAAAAAATGTGAAGAATAAACTTCACATTAATTACAATTTTTTACTAAAATAATACTTAATCACAAATCATTAATGTTAAACTATAGAAATAATTTTATTAAACTATTACTTTTTATAATTACAAATTTTTATAAAAGGACAATCTTCACACATAGGATTTTTGGCTTTACACCTATATCTACCAAATAAAACTAATTGATGATGTAGTCTACTCCAATTATTTTTAGGAAAAGTTTTCATAAGTTTATTTTCAACAGTTAGAACATCATCATCTAATGTAGCTAATCCTAATCTTTTAGATACTCTTTCAACATGTGTATCAACTGCTATACAAGGTTCACTATACAAATTAGATAATACAACATTAATAGTCTTCCTACCCACACCATCTAATTTTAATAATATATCTCTATCATTCGGAACATATCCACCTAGTTTAATTAAATCACTAACTATAGATTTAAAATACTTAGCTTTTTGCTTATACATTCCTATAGTTTTAATTTCGTTTTCAATTTCATTTAAACTAAGTTCATTAAGTTTATCTAAACTATCATATTTTTTAAATAACGGCTCAGTTACCATATTTACCCTTTTATCTGTAGTCTGCGCACTTAACATAGTGGCTAACAGCAATTCATAATCCTTATTATATAACAACTCACATCTAGGCTCAGGTATTATTTTATCTAACTTACTTAAAATAAAAGTTGACTTATTCATAATTATCATCTTCTAACCAATTATAGTCGAATAATGGTTTAAACTCTTCTTCAGAACTAGTTTTATTTCCTTTCTTAGTCCACTCATATATTATTTTATCTATATATCTCAAATTAGAAACACCATTTATAACTGATTCTTTTAAAGCACCTTTAATAGTTTCCTCACTAATTCCATTATTAATCCAATTATTTATAGTTTCATATTCTATCGGACTTAAGCTTCTTCCAAATTCATTCTCAAAACATTCAAATATATCTTTAGATTTATTCTTCTCTTCTTTTTCAGACATTATCAATTTATCATAAAACATATCTAAACATATACTTTCATTCACTTTTCCATTTTCTTTAGTTACAACTGTATTTATTAATCCTTTTTTCAATAATTCACTATAAGTATTTAAAGCTTCTTCGGAATTTAATCCTATCGTATTTTCAATAGTATCTAAATCTAAAACATTACCTATATTAATAAAATATATAATTAACAAAAACTCATTTAAATTAATATTTAGACTTTTAATATTTCTTAATACATTAGGATTAATAACAAAACTTTTTTCTAAATATAATTTCTTTTTATCTTCCATTTTGATCACCTCAATTCAATTAATTTTTTTCTTATATCTTCATTAGTATTATTAAGTTTACCTTCTAATATTAAATTTTCCAATATTTTTAATGTAACTCCTACTCTTTTTCCCGGCTCAATTTTTAAGATATCTAATATTTCTTCACTTGATATATTTATTTCACTTATACTTTTAATAGGTAAATTAGTATAAACTTCATTAATAATATTTGAATCAATTTCCATTATATCAGCTGCTACTAAACTTATGTAAATACCATTTTTATATATATCTTTTTTTGTAATTTTTTTCTTATTTAATAGTTTTCTTACACTGGAAATTTGTTCTAATTCTAATTTTGTAAAATTAATATCACTTGTTTCAATTTGACTCCAAGCGCCTATTACATATGAAGTTTCTTTATATTCATTTACTCTGATTCCAATATACTCTTCTAAACCATAATCCTTTATAAAATTCATAAATTTAGTGACTTTCTTTGTAGAAAATAATTTATCAAGTTCTTCTTTCTTCTTTGATGAATTTATAAGTTTAAATAGTTCTTTATTTTTAACAATAAAATCTATTATATCTTGATCTAATTTAAAGTCTAAAGTACTCATAAATCTTAAAGCTCTTATTAATCTAGATGGATCCTCATTAAATTCAACAGATGCATTTCTAACCGTTTTAATTAATTTATTATTTAAATCATTTATTCCATCTATAATATCTACTATTTTTCCATCACTATTTATACATATTGTATTAATAGTAAAATCTCTTCTTTTTATATCTTCTTCCAAACTATTGGTATAAACTATTTCATCTGGTTTGCCATTTTTATAAGATAATTCAATTCTAAATGTAGTAATATCTATTAAATTATTATTTAATTTTAATTTAACAGCGCCATATTCTTCAAATAATAATATATTATCAAAAATATGACTTAAATCTTTAGGAGTTGCATTTGTTATAATATCAACATCTTTACTTTCTCTATTTAAAAGTTTATCACGTACATAACCACCAACTATATAAGCTACAAAACCATTATCTTCTATTTTATTTAAAATACTTAAATATTCTTCCATATATTTAGGCTTTCCTCCTAACAATATTTTATCATTTTTAACCAATAAAGTAAATTAATTTACTCGTTATAATCAGCATTTGTTATAATTAAACATTCACAAATATTTTCATCACTTGTTATAAATCTTCTTATTCTTATTTCTTCACTATTTATATATTTTATTAACCATTTATTATCTTTTCTACATAAGATTACTCCATTAGTTTTATTATGGTATTCTTTCTTGAGTTTTAAATCTATATAATTCATATATGTTTCTATCTGACCTATATGTTCCTTCTTTAATTCAGTTATTTTTAGTTCTACTACTACAAAAGAATTAGATATGTAATTAAACAACAATACATCAATGTAATTATAGTTAGTACCTATTTTAATTTTATACTGACTATCAATGTAAGAATAACCTTCACCTAATGACTTACAAAATTCAACTGGATTTTCATCTATATATTTTTGAAGTATTTTTTCAGTTAATTTTTCTTTAAACTTTAAACCACTTAGTGCTACTGGATTAGGTATTGTATCTTTAATTGGTACTACTTCTTGTTTAAATAATTTTTCTTTTACTTCATTATCAAGCCTATCATATTCTTTGAATTTAATCTTGTTTCTTAATTCCCTTTTTGTTAGATTAAATTTATTTGAAATATTTAAGTAATATTCTATCTCATTTTCATCTTTTAGTTTTAATATTTCACATATGTTTGACCAGGTAATATTGAAAGTCTTAAATTTGGCAGCCAATGGCTGCCCTTTTTGACAAACTAAATAAAACTTTCTCATATATTTTAAACTTCTGGTTGAAAAACCTTTGCCAAGTTCACTTGTTAATCTTTCAGAATATTCCTTAATAAGTTGATTACCATATTTAGCTCTTGTTTCTCCACCTTGTGCTTCTATAAGTAATTTGCCTACATTATAGTATCCTTCTAAATCTTTTTGATTACTTTTATATTCTC
Source organism: uncultured Bacilli bacterium (assembly GCA_934096405.1). Lineage (GTDB taxonomy): Bacteria > Bacillota_I > Bacilli_A > RF39 > UBA660 > CAKOLN01. Next base: position 218 of record CAKOLW010000024.1, on the reverse strand, counting down.
TTACTTTTCTTCCAACTATATTGTCTATTAATATATTTTTTATTTCATCATAATAGTTCATTTCTTTCTCCTAAACATTCACAAATATTTTCATCACTTGTTATAAATCTTCTTATTCTTATTTCTTCACTATTTATATATTTTATTAACCATTTATTATCTTTTCTACATAAGATTACTCCATTAGTCTTATTATGATATTCTTTCTTTAGTTCTAA
>CAKOLW010000023.1 GCA_934096405.1 uncultured Bacilli bacterium | reverse complement strand
ACAAAAGTTATTCCAGTTTTAGTTTTAAATAATCTTTTTATATTAACTTTCATTTATTATCCTCCTTTTTAACAAGTACTTTCATCAATCACATAAGGATCTTCCGGTGTTCCAGTTCCTGTTACGTATGCACATTTATCTATTGATATTACTGGACGTGTTGCAGTTGCATTAGTATTTTCTCCAATTACAAAAGCTTCAAATGAACTGGCTAAATCTAAAACATATAAATCATTATTAGAAGCTGGAGTCATAGTTGCAATATATGTTTGTTCGTTAGATATATATTGATTTTTACTATTTTCTGCTATCCAGACATGTCCACTTGGCATATTACGATTTGTTGGAATTCCACTAAAAGCTAGCTCATCGGCTGTTGCTAAAGCTATAGGATAAGTTAATTTTCCATTTCCTCCACCTGATGTACTTGCACTGAATTTATCAGCCAATGCTTGAGTACTTTCAAATAGTCCGTTGTTTGCATTTGCTCCACATTTATACGAAGGTGATGAATTCGTATTTAATCTTGTATATGTACCATAATAAAATGAACTACTTGTTGAAGTCGAATATGACCCACTTCCTATACTTCTATCGTTACAATATATTGCACTTTTACTTATATACTTATCATAATTATTTAATAGATTATTTTTATACCACTCATCTAAATATTTCTTCACAGTACTACTATTGGTGTTCAATCTATTATTAGAGAGGCTGCCACTCGTTCCATACATATAACCAGCATTCAACACTAAATCAGATGTAGAGTTATAGACAGAGTCTCCTATATAACCATCTTGTGAATCAGGTGTCGTTCCAGTGTATATTATTCTTACACTTTCATCTTCATTTGTTCTTATTATTCTCCAATAATAGTCAGTTTCGACTGAATCATTGTAAATTGCCAAACTATTTGTATATGTTCCACCATAGCCTGTACATGTACTTTCATCCATTGTATCTTGAACAAAATAATAATCCTCAAGTATACAAACATTGCTAATATGACATTGTTCTTCAGTTAAACTGGTAGAAAAATTGCTTCCATCAAAATACTGTATATTTATGCCTTCATAAGTACATGTAGCTTTCGTTCCTTTTCCAAACTTAACCCAATTGTTAGATATATTGCCTGAATAATAATATACATCACTACCATCTTCTGTTCTATTTGTTTTATATATTGTTTTGACAGTATTTAAAGTGTTTCCCGAACTAAAGGCATATCTTTCACTTATTGTTGGATTATCTCTTAATATTGCGTCAACAAAAGCATAAGAATTTTTTCCAATTGTTGTGTTGCAAGTCTGATTAGAACTTGTGCTATTTATTATTATTTTATCATCATTTAATGTTGCATTACAATTAGATATGCTTTTTACTATATAACCATCTTTTAAATAAAATGTTACAGTTCCATTATTTGTTACTGTTTTACTTGTTGAATCTACTTTATTTGTTAAACTATCAATAGAAGTTAAAGTTACTCTAGGAGAACTTTTAGTTAAATCTTTGGTAAAATCAATAATACAACTATCAAAGTCTTCTATTTTAACTATTTCTACTTTCCAGTTATCATTGTCCCAAACTAATTCACTACCATTTTTACAAGTAATTGAATTTACTACATAACCGCTGCCTTTAGTTGGCATTGAACTAGCACTAGCTCCATCTATAGTATAAGCTAACATATCTTTTTTTTCTAATTTACTTAATTCAGTTTCTTCTTCTTTTGGAATTAATAAAATTATTAATGGAATAAATATTAATAAACTAAATAATAAATAAAATATTTTCTTTTTCATTATAACCTCTTTTCACACAACAAAAAAACTCATAGACTGGTTCCTATGAATTTAATATAACGTCAAAACTATGAAAGTTAGTTAATAATACTAACCCCCCCCACAACAAACTATTGTTCTTATTATTTAGGGTTTTCATATTCATCATAGTTTTGCTTACTCCTTTTATTTTCATATTTAATTTTATCAAAAAAAATCTACTAGTTCAAGTACTTACAATAATTTTTTATAACTATTTATTATAAATTGTACTTGTTCTAGTAGATTAATTATTCTCCTTCGTGTATATCACTTTTTGGTTTTTGTAATCCTTCAATTGTTATATTATTTTTTTCAACATAATCCCAAAGAGCAGCATGTATTGCTTCCTCAGCTAATAAACTACAATGTATTTTTACTGGAGGGAGTCCATCTAACGCTTCCATTACAGTTTTATTTGTAATTTTTAATGCTTCTTCAATTGTTTTGCCAATTATTAATTCTGTAGCCATTGAACTAGTTGCTATTGCGGCACCACATCCAAAAGTCTTAAACTTAGCATCTTTAATAACATGATTATCATCAATATCTAAGTATATTCTCATTATATCTCCACACTTAGCATTTCCTACTGTACCAACAGCACTAGCATTTTCTATTTCTCCAACATTTCTAGGATTAGCAAAGTGATCCATTACTTTTTCACTATACATATTATTTACCTTCTTTCTTTATAAAGTCTTCATAAAGTGGACTCATATTTCTTAAGTATTCAATTATTTCTTTTAAGTTATCTACTAAATAGTCTATCTCTTCTTTAGTATTTTCTTCATTTATACTTATTCTTAAAGAACCATGCGCTATTTCATGAGGTAATCCTATCGCAAGTAATACATGACTTGGATCTAAACTTCCACTTGTACATGCACTTCCACTTGATGCACATATTCCTTTAGCATCTAATCTTAAAAGCATACCTTCTCCTTCAATAAATCTAAAACTAAAGTTAACATTACCTGGTAATCTATGTTCTTTACTACCATTTAGTTTAGCATAAGGTATTTCATTTTCAATTCTATTCATTAAGTAATTTCTTAGGTTAGTAACGTATTCGTTATTTTTATCCATATTTTCAAATTTAAGTTCTACTGCTTTTTTAAATCCCATAATAAGTGGTGCATTAGTAGTACCGGCTCTTTTACCTTTTTCTTGCATACCACCATGAATTAATGGACTTATCATTAAACCTTTTCTAACGTATAAGAAACCTATTCCCTTAGGACCATGTAACTTATGAGCACTAGTACTTAATAAGTCTATATTCATTTCTTTAACATCTATTTTCATATTACCATATGCTTGAACTGCATCTGTATGAAATAGTACATTATGTTTCTTGCAAATCTCACCTATTTCTTTGATAGGCTCTATAGTACCTATTTCATTATTCGCAGACATAATACTAACTAATATAGTATCTTCTCTAATAGAACTTTCTAATTCTTCTAAGTTAATTAATCCATCTTCATTTACATTTAAATATGTAATTTCATAACCAAGACCTTCTAAATACTTACAAGTTTCTAATACTGCATGATGTTCTATTTTAGATGTAATTATATGTTTACCCTTTCCACTTTTAAGTGATGCTATACTTTTAATAGCCCAGTTATCAGACTCACTACCACCACTTGTAAAGTAAATTTCTTTACTTTCTGCATTTATAGAATTAGCAATTACTTCTCTTGCGTTTTCTACATCTTTATTTATACTCCTTGATGGAGAATATATACTACTAGGATTTTCAAATCTATCTATGAAATAAGGCATCATTTCATCTAATACTTCTTTTTTTATTCTAGTAGTTGCTGCATTATCTAAATATATCATAAAACTCCTTCCCTTATATGTTCTAGACCATATTCTAAAATTATTTTAATATGATCATCACTTATTTTATACTTTACTGTTTGTCCTAATTTTTCACATTTAACTAGATTCAAACTTCTTAAAGTACTAAGTTGATGACTAACACTAGAACTAGACATGTTTACATACTCACATATTTCTTTAACACATTTATCACTTTCAAGTAATGTACTTAGTATTTTAATTCTTGTATTATCAGAAAATATTTTAAAGAATTCACTTAATCCATTAATTTCATTTGTATTCATATCTACTCCTTTATGTGAATAACCATTCACATATTCATTGTATACCTATGTATTTACTAAGTCAAGAAAAAACTAGGAAAATACCTAGTAAATTATTTCTTGTTCTAATTCTAATTCTATATTATATTTTTCTTTTACTTTATCTTTTATATAATTTATTAAATTTATTATATCTTCTCCAGTAGCATTATCTTTATTTACTATGAAGTTAGCATGCTTTTTACTTACCATTGCGTCTCCTATGTTATAGCCTCTTAAACTTAAACTTTCTATTAATTTACTAGCTTTATTATTAGGTGGATTTTTAAATACACTTCCTGCGTTAGGCATATCATAAGGTTGGTTATTAAGTCTTAGTGTTTTGTATTCAATTATTTTATTTTTTATTTCTTCTTTAGATTTAACATTTAGCTTAAATGTTGTACTTATTACAATTAAGTTTTTATTTTCTTTAAATATTGAATTTCTATAACTAAAGTTTAATTTATCTTTAGTGAGTGTAATTATATTATAGTTTTCATCTAATACTTTTACTTCAGTTATATAGTCACTTATTGATTCATTAAATGCACCTGTATTATTTTTTGTAGATGCTCCTACTTGTCCAGGAATACTAGTTAGAAATTCTAAACCGGATAGTCCTCTTTCTATACATAAATTAAGTAATTTTACTAAGTTTACGCCACATTCTGCTTCAATAGTATTATTATTGAATAGTATTATATTTAATCTATCTAATTTAATAACTACATTATAGTTATTACTTGCTAGTACTATGTTTGAACCATTACCTAATATAATAAATTTTATATTATTAGTTCTTAAGTATTTTATTAAATTTATTAGTTCTTTTATCTTTTTAGGATATATTAGATACTCGCATTTAGAATGAACTTTATATGTATTTAGATTTACTAAGTCTACATTTTTATAGTATTCATAATCTTTTATAAATTCTTCCATAATAATTTTATACACTTTCAGTATTATTAAATGATATTGTATCTATATATTTTTGAGTATTAGTTGTAAGTTTATCTAAATCACTTTCACTACTTCCAAATATTACTGCATATATATCATCATTTATGTAATATATGTAATCTAAATAATAATAGTTTGCTTCTGATTTATAGTATACTTTAAAACCATTATTAAAATCTTCATCTTTAAGTATACTATAGTTTTCACTTAACATTTCTATATATAAATTTTTATAGTCTTCTACTTTTGCATCAGTTAGTAGTCCTATTAAATTTATTGAATCATTGTTATTATAATATGCTTTAAATTTTTCACTTGAGTCTTCTTCATTATAGATAAATGTTGTTGGTAGTGTCATATTTAAATCATAAAATTTAATAGTTTGTTCTTTTTGTTCATCTACCATAAATAATCCTAATATTACACTACATACTACTATTATCAGAGTTATTATAACTGTAGCAAGTACTTTTTTATTTTTATTTTTTTTAGAATTCATTAAAGCACGATTATTATCTTTAGTTGCATCTAAATCCATATATGTTTTGTTTAAACTATATATTAGTATACCTTTATCAATCATGTCATTAAATATTTTGTTTTTATTTAAAGCAATTATATCTTCTAATATTAAAGATTTAGGTACAGCATTTTCTTTACTTGTAGCATTATATTTTTTATATATTTTTTCTAATTCTTTTATTTGTTCTTCTTTAGTTTTAAAATCTAAGTATTTTTCTTTTTCTTCATCAGTTGTTTTTAAATAAGCTTCTTTATTTATTTTAGCAATGATACCACTTATTCCTAACATAGTAAATACTAATGATATTACATAATCTTTTAATAGACTAAATATAAAGTCCTTATTTTGATATAATAGTTTAAAGTTATCAAAAGATGCTTTATAGTTATCTTTTATTAATAATAAATTAGGTATTACTATAAGAGTTAATATACTTACTACTATTATAGATATTATTGATATTATTAAACCAGTTTTTTTAGTTGTTTTCCCTCCAAATAATTTATAGAATTTATATGCTCCATAGCCTATTAATAAAGCTAATATAGATAGTATATAGCCACCATAAACATACATTACTACCCAAGGTATTCCAAATATAATAGCACCTATTAATCCTCCAATAAAACCTTTTAAATAATTATTTTTTTCTTCCATACAACACCTCTAATATAATTATATACTAAAAGAAGGTTTAATTCAAAACCTTTCTTTTTATCTTTACTTCATTTTCATTAATTTTTACTTTATCAAGTTCTTCTAAAATTTTCATTGTTTCATTAAAAGTTTCTTTTTCGCTATATAGTAATGCCTTATTTTGATTATAGAAATCTATATATTCTTCCTTTAGTTTGTCACTACTATCTAATAAGAATTTTAATTTAATTCTTTCTTGTTCTAATTGTTTATATAAATTATATAAGCCATTTTTACATCTTTGAACTTCACTTTTTCTGAATTCTACTTCTTCTTTAATTGAAGTTCCAAGCATTATTAGTTTTGCCATTGCTAAAGCAATTGCTAACCCAATTAATTCCATAGTTATACCAATTAAAGCATTAGAAATGTAATATTCCTTATTTAACTTTTTAACTGGATTAGTATATTCACTAACATTTACAATTGTCACTTCTTTATTATTTTTATACGGAACTTCTGAATTTTTTAAAGCATTAGAATTTTGAAAGTCACTACCAGTTTTTATTAATCCATTTGTTTCATCTAACAATGCATAATCTTTAATATTTCTTGATGGAATATCAGCAACTTCATAATTTATTATTTCTCTACCATTATTTTCTTTCCAAGTTGAATATTTATTAACTGTTACAATAGTAGCTCTATTACTAATACCATCTTTAAATTCATGAGCTAATTCTTTATCTTTAACTGATTCATCATAAGTACTATAAGTTTTTGTTTTAACTTCATAATAATCCTGTATTGAATCTTTTTTTGCTTTACTTAAAGTTCCAAATATTGCTCCAGCCGCTACTAAAGATGGTAAAACATAAGGTCCCATTTGAAGCATTTTAGCTTTTATTAGATCTTTTCTTCTATCTTTAAGATTACTTTTAGCCATTTCAATTATTTCTTCTGTTTGTCTTGTTGATTTTTTAGCATTTTTTATTTTTACTCCATTTTTATATATGTTATTACTTAATTGTTCAAACTCACTTATTTTTTCTGTATCAGTTATTTCTGGTTTATCTATTAATAGTAATATTAATTCTTCATTTAATAAACTACTTTCTAATCCTTTAGATTTTAATTCATGTAGTTTACTATTTAATTCTTGAGTTTTATTAGATGATTTTATGTCTTTAGTTATTAATTCTTCTATAAAACTTGAATCTATTTCATTTAATTTTATTGTTTCTAGTAGATTACTTTTACCATTAGTTATAAGTTCTCTTTTAATTAGTTTATATGTTACATCATATACCTTTTCTAATACCATTTTTTCATCTTTAAAGTGTAAATGATTAGATGCTTTTAAGCTTTTTAATGTACTTTGGATTTCACTAACAAACTTATTTATTTTTTCTGGTCCTAGTTCTTCTTCTAAAGATAAATCAATATAAATAGAAGTATTAAATGCTTTATAGTAAGTATTATATTCTTCTAATAAAAACATTAAATTATTTAGTTTACTTATTCCATCTACATAGCTTTTATTTACAAATGCTTCTTTAAATATTTCTTTTCTATTAGATTCATCCAAGTCATTTTCAATACTTGATAAAATACTATTTAATATTTCTTCATATTTATTAGTATCTATTCCTAGTTCTTGTATTCTAGATAATTGCTTTTTTATTTGTATTATTTTATTTTTATATTCTAATGATTCATCTTGCATTTGTGTGTTCCCCCTTTAAATTGTGTTTTATTGTACCACATTTATATACAATTGTCAATTTTAATATAATAAAACTAGACATAATGCCTAGTCTTATTAAACTTTTCACCTTAGGGATTTAGGTTTAAAAATTATTTGGTGTTCCCAAGAGGATTTGAACCTCCGACCTACCCCTTAGGAGGGGGTTGCTCTTCCAGCTGAGCTATGAGAACATATGTAAATTATAGCATAAAGAAAAATGAATGTAAATCACATTCATCTAGTTTGTTTTAAATCCATCTAGGAATATATATATTTCTTGTATAAACTGTTTTATAGTTTTCAAAAAATTCTACCATTTTATTCATTACATATTCATTTAAATTTGTAATAGATTTAGATACTCTTAAGTTAGATAATTCTTTAACCATTTCTTTATTAAATCTTTTATCTGTTAAAAACTTGAATACTATTCTATCAATTTCAGCTAATTTTTCTTTTTCTCTTTTTGTTATAATATCTAAATTAAATATATAATCAGTATAAATATTTATAATATTTTGATTTAATTTGTCCTCCATACATATTTCATAATTAACTATATCATAATAATGCTTACAAGCATTAACAATTTCTTTATTTTTACTACAACTCATTGTTTTTACTCCTTCTATCATAATTAAATTATATATAATATATTTATAATAAACAAGAGCAAATTTTGTTCGTGTAGATTATTTATTTTATCACATTACTTTCTTTTAGATAGTTTAAAGTATCTTCTTTAGATCTATTTCCTGAATTAAAACTAATGAATTCTTCATTTTTTATTACAAATGTATATGGTGTTCCTTTAAAATTATTTAATTCATATGTATTTGTTATAATGTTATAATCAGTTTTTGTTAAAGTATTTAAGTCAAACCAATAATATTTAAATTTATATTCATCATATAATTCTGTTATTGTTGGCTTATAATTATTGCAATGAGGACACCATGTTTGTGCTAGAACTGTTACTATATACTCATTTTTTCTAGTATCGTCTAGCCATGATTTAACTTCATCACTAAGATTTATGGTCTCATCTTCATTTATTTGATATTTTTTATCTATTACTAATTTAACTTTTATGTTAGAATTTAATACATTTTTATCTAGTGCGATTAAGTATAAAAGTGTTCCGTTAATATTTTTATCTGATGTTATTTTATTAGCTTCAATTGTTAGAGTGTTTTTATTAATAGTTATATTATTTATTGTAAAATCATCTTTATCTACAAAGTTACTCATAACTAGAACATACGAATTTCTATTAAAATCTTTTTTAGTTAGATTTTCTTCTATTTTATTATCACTACAGAATTCTTTGTATTCGTTGTAATTTCTAAATATTTTATAATCACTTTTATTTTCTGTTATATCATCATTTATTGTTTGTAAATTTATTATTTGATAGGAGTCATTTTTCCATATTAGTTTAATTGTTACAAAGTATGTAATTATAGCAGTTATGGTTGATAAAATTATAGTGCTTAGAATTATATATGTTCTTTTCATATTACACCAACTTTAGTATATCATTTATTGCAACGTATATCATAAGTATGATAAGAAATATTACTCCAATATTGTTAAGCCATGTTTCTAGTTTAGGATTTGCTTTTTTACCTTTGATTGTTTCTATTAATAGAATTAATATTCTTCCACCATCAAATACTGGTACAGGAATGAAGTTAATTACTCCAACATTTACACTTAAGTAAGCAGTTAGATATATTATATTTTCTAATCCTTTAGATTTTATGTTATCTATAACAGTATAAACTCCTATAGGACCACTTAAGTTATTAGCACCTATTTTTCCTGTTACTAATTTACCTAGTATATTAAATACACTTCCAATTGATTTAAATGTAGCTGTAAAACCATATTTTAATGCTGGAATGAAACCTTTTTCTCTTAAAACCATTGATGCAAAACCAAAACTTGGAATTTCTTCTCCATCATCATTTTTCTCATATTTTGGATTTATTACAATATTTTTTTCTATATTGTCTCTTTTAATAGTAAAAGTATAAGATGTCTTTTTTTCACCAAATCTAGTTTCTAATAATACATCATCCCAACTTTTTACACTTTTATTATCTACTTTTAGTATTAGATCTCCAGTTTGTAAGTCTGTTTTTGAAGCTGGACTATTTTTTAATATATCTCCTACATAAGGATCAGTTTTTGGACTACCATAGATAAGTCCATTAATAAATAAGAATACTATTGCTAAAAGCATATTAAATATTATTCCCATTATTAATACAAAAAACTTTTGTAAAGGTGTTTTATTTTCTAGTATTTGTTCTTTTTTTAATCCTTTACCACTTTCTGAATCACTAGCTAATGCTGTAAAACCACCTAATGGTAATAGTCTTAAACTATATATGGTTTCATCATTTTTTCTTTTAAAACTAAACAATTTAGGTCCCATTCCAATTGCAAATTCATGTACATATACCCCTATTTTTTTTGCTGCTAGGAAATGTCCTAATTCATGAATAAATACTATTATTCCTAAAACTAGTACTAATATAAATAAAGTTATTATAAAATTCATAGTTAGCCTCCTTTACATTATATTAAACAATACATTAAATGCCATCGATACAAATATTATGCTATCAAGTCTATCTAATACACCACCATGTCCTGGCATAATATTTCCAAAGTCTTTTATTTTATAATGTCTTTTTATACTACTAAATACTAAGTCTCCAATTTGTCCTATTGTGCTTAATATTGCTATGATAAATATTATTTTTAAATAGTTTCCACTATAATTAAATACGCTTATGTAATAAACTGTACTTATAAAAGTTCCAAATACTAATCCACCAATGAATCCTTCCCAAGTTTTATTTGGACTAACTGTAGGTGCAAATTTATTTTTACCAATTAATCTACCTACTATGTATGCAAATGTATCAGTAAATATAGTTATACTCATTATAAATATTAAATATTTTAAATCAAACATTCTTATATTTATAATACTTGTAAATCCTATACCTAAAAATAAAATACTTGCGATTATAAATAAAGCATCTTCTATGTCGTATTTTTTACTTTTATTATAAAATACTATTGGTGTAATAAGTAATAATAGTATTAAAAGATATACTTCATAATTAGTTAGAAAAGCTAATTTATTTAGATTGTTATATAATAGTAATAAATAACTTATTACACTTAATACTTTTATAGTCAATGGTATCTTCTTAATTTTATCTTTTACTCTAAGTAACTCATATAAACCTATTAAGGCTAATAATGAAGCCCCTATATAAAATACTGTTCCTCCTAATATTATTATTGGTATTACAATTATAAGTGCTACTATAGCACTAATGACTCTTTGTTTCATAATATTTTCCTCTCATTTATAATTCTACTATTTCAATTGTATCATCTTCATCTTTAGATGTAGTTACAAATTTATTTTTCTTAAGATCTCTTACTTCTATTGGCTCTACTCTTTCAACTTTAATTTCTTTTGGTTCTTCTACTATTTTTTGATATTTTAATTTATTGGCTTTAAATGGTTCAACTGGTTCAAATGAATTAATTTCACTTTTAAATACATTATCTACAATTTTTTTTTCTTCAGTTTGTTTATTTAGTTCTTCATACTCTTTATTAGTTAATAGTGATATCATATTATCACTTACATTATCTAATTTTTTTTCTTCTTCTATTGTGAGTTTAAGTTCATTACTATAATTTAATATTGGTAAAAATATTATAGGTACTAATATTAGACCAATTGCAAACTTCTTTTCAGTAATAAAAACTATACTTAATCTATATAACATTATATAAGTTATTAATACATTAGTTAATGGTATTAATAGTAATATAAAATATAATTTATTTAATTTTACAATATCTAATAATACTATTAGATTACATATTGGTATGAATGATAACCATTTTTTCTTACCAGCTTTTTCAAAAATTTTATAACTTGAAGTACATAATAATAATGAAAATAATAAAGTATATATTGCAAATACTGACCATATTCTCATTAATTTATATACAATTTCTAATAAAGTCATATTCATATAATCAACCCTTCTATTCTTTATTAATCTTACAATAAAAATCTATTTTTATCAATATTATATTTGTAATTTAATAGAATTTTATTCTTTTATCTACTTCTTCCTCTTTCACTTTCTAAGTCCATATCTCTTGGTTCATAATTAAATGTTATATTTTTAATAAATTCATTAAATCTTTCTCTTTCAGTATCTTTTCTTTTAAGTTCTTCTGTAGTTAAAACAATTTTAGCTAAATATTCTTTATATAATTTATTTTTCATGTATTCTTGATATTTATAGAATATTAAAGATTTTAATTTCTCTATTTCAGAAAGACAAGCTTTCATGCCCTCTTCTGATCCTTCATCTTCAGTTAGATAAATATATATTTTTTTGTACATATTTTTAAATTTTTTATCTAGCTGTTTTTTTACATATTCATTACTTATTTCTTTATCGGCTAATGTTACTTCATCAGCTTTTATTCTAGGTTTTACTACTAAACCTTTTATTTTTCCAATACTCTTTATTTTATTCTTTTTTACTTTTCTTTTTAAATAATACATAAACCCACCTACTTAATATTTATTTTAATAAATCTGGTCTCTTTTCTTTAGTTATTCTAATTCTTTCTTCTAATCTATATTCCTTTATTTTTTTGTGATCTCCACTTAATAAAACATCTGGTACTTTTAATCCTTCATATTCTCTTGGTTTTGTATAAACTGGGTAATCTAATAAATTACCAGTAAATGATTCACTTTCTAGACTAGTATCAGTAATAACACCTTCTAATAGCCTTACAACTGAATCCGTTATAACTAAGCTTGCTAATTCACCACCTGTTAAAACATAATCGCCTATGCTTATTTCCATATCAACTTTAGTTTTAATTCTTTCATCAAATCCCTCATAATGTCCACATAATAAAATCAAATGTTTATATTTTGTTAAATCAACTGCTGTACTTTGATTATATTTAATACCGGCAGGCGTTGTCATAATAACGATTGAATCACTCGTTTTAACACTATCAATTGCTTTAAAAACAGGTTCACACATCAGTACCATTCCACCACAGCCTCCATAAGGCGTATCATCTACTTGGCCACTTTTAAAAGGACTAAAGTCTCTAATATTAATTACATTTATATTAACTAAATTTTTTTCAATTGCTCTTTTTATAATACTTTCATCTAAATAAGAATTAATAATACTAGGAAATAATGTTAGAATATCTATCCTCATAAAAGCCCCTCCAAATTTTTAAATGTAATTTTATTTTGTTTAATATCAATATTTTCTATAAACTCTTTATTATATGGAATATATTTATCATTTATTAGTATTAATTTATAACCATTATTATTTATCATATCTTTTACTTTACCAATAATTTCATTATTATAATAGCCTTCTAATCCAATAAGATCACTATCTAATATCTCATCATCATTTAATTTAAGATCATCTTTATGAATATATACTAAGCATCCTTTAAACTTAAGAATATCATTTATATAGTTGTATTCATCAAATAAACACATATCAAATACTTTATGATGTCTATAACTTTTTATAGTAACACATTCTTTATTTCTTCCTATATATAGTTTAAACCCTTTAACAAAAACTTTATTCTTAAATTCAAAATCACTTAATATTCTCACTTCACCTTTAATTCCATGAGTATTAACTAACTTTCCAATACATACATATTCCATAATTTTCACCTAAATTTATACATTATTATACCACCAGTTACTGAAACATTCAAACTTTCACATAAATTATTCATAGGAATATTTATACTTTCATCAGATAACTCTTTTATATAGTCACTTATTCCTTTACCTTCACTACCAAGAACCAATGCATAATCATTTATTTTAGCATTATCTAAATCTATCGTTCCATTCATATCTGCATAGTATACTTTAATCCCCAATGAGTGTATTTTTTCAATAGCACTCCTTAAATCCATTTTAATAACATTCATTTTAAATATAGTACCTTCACTACTTCTAATCATTTTATCATTAAATAAATTAACAGAATCATTACTAAGTATTACAGTATTAACATTAAACGCTAGCGCACTTCTTATAATTGTCCCAACATTTCCTGGATCTTGTACATTATCTAATAAAACAATTTTCTTACCAATAATTTTATTATCTTCTTTATATTTAACTACTCCCATTATATTAGGTGTACTTGGAAGTAAACTAATACTTTTTAATACTTTTTCACTTACAAGCGTAGTTTTTATATCATAATTAACATTACTTTTAGACGTAATAACTTCAAGTAACAAACCACTTTTATAAGCTTCTTCTACTAAGTGTTCACTCTCCACAATATATTTCTTTTCTTCTAAAATATATTTTTTATCTCTTAGTCTTTTAAAATACTTTACTTTTTCGTTATTAACACTATCTATCATTCTTCATTCAATACCTTTCTATTTAATTTATAATTTGGTTTATATTTACTTACACTTTCCCAAAATTTCTTACTATGATCAAAATATATAAAATGACACAATTCATGTACAATTACATAATCAATTTCATCTATATTATATCTAATAAGATTTAGATTTAAACATATTAATTTTTTATTTTTATTACAATAACCCCATTTTCTAGTCATCTTTTTAATTATTAAATCTGGATATGGAATACCACTTATAATATTCATCCAATAATCTAATCTTTCTTTAAATATAGTACTTGCCTTTTCTCTAAGATATTTATCTAATACACTATTTTTACTATAATAAATTTTATTATCATCTATATATATACTTCTAGTAATATTACATTTAACTAAATCATATGCTTCACCTAATATATAAAATGTATCAGCTTTATCTTTCTTTTTACTGGCTATATCTATCATTCTAATAATACTAGATTCATTATCATTAATTAATTTAAGTATACTTTTAGCAGGCATCAAATAGTTTGTAGTAACATATATCTTCAAATCTGGTTTAACTCTTATATATGTATTTTTATTATTCTTTTTCTCTATAATTATGTCATATTCATTGTCATTATATTTAAATTTCATATATACCACTAAATAAATTATATCAAAATAAAAAAAGAAAAGGAAGATTATCTTCCTATTCAGTAACTAATTCTTCTTCAGAATTTGTTTCTTCAGTTTCTTCTTTTACTAGAGGAATAACCCCCAAAGTAAACCCAATTGGTTCAAGTAGTTTTATTAGTGTATTTATTTGAGGACTATTTAAATTATTTTCTATTTTAGCAACAGTTTCTCTTATAATACCTGCTCGTTCACCTACAACTCTTTGTGATAAGTGTTGGCTTTTTCTTGCTTCAACCACTTGTCTTATAACTTCTTTTTCAAGACTACTTAGGTATTCATCATGTTTTATTTCTTCTTCTGTTTTAGTCTTTAATTCTTTTTTTGGTCTACCCATTTCCTCATCACCAACAATATTGTACCAAAAAATACTACAAAGTCAAGAAAAAGTTGTCTTTTTTGTGCAAAAAATCGATTTATTACGATATAAAAAATAGTTATAGAATTAACTACAGCTATTTTCATCTACTACATATGGATCATCTGAAGTTCCAGTTCCTATGACCTGTACACATTTATCTAAAGAAATTACTGGACGGACAGCAAATGAATTAGATATGTTATTTCCACCCAAGTAACCCAGATTATTATATGAACCGTTAACACTAAACACAGCCGAATAGCTTTTCCAGTAAAAAGAAGAAAGTAACCAATAATAGTTTGATTCTGTTATAGATCCACTTGTGCTATTACTTATAAACCATGCAAAAGAATTTGTATTACTCCTCCCGCCAGCAAAAGACACTTCATCTGCTGTCATTAAAGCTATTGGGTATTTTAATTGTCCATTTCCTCCACCTGTTGTACTTGCGCTAAATTTATCTGCAATAGCTTGTATACTTTCAAATAATCCATTACTTGTATTTGCTCCACACTTATATGAAGGCATTTTATTTTCTGCCAATCTTGTATACGCACCATAATAAAATGTACTGGTTGTTGAATATGAATTATTTTTAGTACTTCTATCATTGCAATATACTGCTGACTTACTTATATATTGGTCATAATTAGTAAGCATATTGTTTTGGTACCATGTATCAACTGCTGTTTTTATTGTACTATCATTTTCATTTGTTCTATTACTTTCTAATGTTCCACTTGTTCCATACATATATCCTACACTCATTGGATTATATTCTGAACTGTTATATGTCGAAGTACTTATATAACCTGATTTGGTATCATGGCTTGTCCCTGAATACAACATTCTTACACTTTCATCTTCATTAGTACGAATTATTCTCCAATAAAATCCTCCAAAGTATACCCAGTTGTTTGTTGTATTTCCTGAATAATAATATACATAACTTTCATCTTCTGTTTTATTTGTTTTATATATTGTTCCCGTAGTATTTGCAGTATTTGTTATACTAAAATCTGTTCTTTCACTTATTGTTGGATTATCTCTTACTATTGCCTCAGCCAAAGTTGGTAATTTTTCTTTTAATGTAACACTACATGTTTGACTAGAAGTAATATTTGATATTTTGACTCCAGTACTTGTTGTTGTACCTGTAGCTGTTCCTGTACATGTTAT
>CAKOLW010000022.1 GCA_934096405.1 uncultured Bacilli bacterium | reverse complement strand
TGTTTCTGTTTGCATATTTTCTGATAAACCTACGATTGCATTTAATGGTGTTCTTATTTCATGTGACATACTTGATAAGAAATCTGATTTTGCATTATTTGCTTGGTCTGCTTTGTTTTTGGCTAGTTCTAATTGGTTAATAAGTTGCATATCAGGATTTTCGATTGTAAAATACATTAAGAAAGTAATAAAAGTTTCGGTGGATGTCATTAAAAGTAATCTCGGATTTAATTTCTGAATTATAACTATTACTGTTCCTCCGATCATATAAGCAATTATAGGTATATATTTTTTTGTTTTTACCTGTTTTATATTTTTTATCATAAATACAAAGCTAATTGCTTCAAATATGAAACCAATCGCGTAGGTAAAATTAGCTGATAGTCCATATGAATAAACCAACCCATTTGTATTTACATAATCTAAAGGTAATAAGATAGTAATTATACTTGCGATTACCCATATTATAATCATATTTGGTAGTAATTTCCCCCATAGTTTTTTTGAATCTTGTTTACTCGATATCATTATTACATACATCGTAAGAATCATAATCCATGTTGTTAAATAAATTAAATAGCCCTTTGAAAATATAAAGTTTAAAATTGGGTATTTGTCCATATTTAAAACAAAAAAGTAACATAAAATAGCAAGTACAAGTCCTACTAAATTTGTAATTATTAGCCAACCATAAAGTTTGGTTTCAAAATTATTTTTTCTCTCTTTTTTAAAATATGTGATAGTTAACAAGATACTATAAAAAATACTTAAACAAGAAAATGATATTCCAAATGTCATGTTATTACCTACTTTCTAGTATCATTATAATATAATTTCAAATAAAAAAATAGTCTTTAAAACTATTTTTTCAATAATTTGTGTTTTATATTTTCTAGTGCTTTGTAGTCTATTTTTCCTAAATCTGTTTTAGGTAATTCATCAATAAATTCAAATTCTTCAGGTATTGATCTTTCTGCAAGTGATTGTTTGCAATTGTTTAAAACTTTATTTAATACTTCTTCACTATTTTTTACATTAGGATTTAGTACCATAAATGCTTTTGCAATGTTACCTAAGTCATTGTGTGCTTTAACTACGGCTACTGAGTCTATTCCTTCCGTGTGTTCAATTACTTTTTCTATTGAAGAAGGATAAATTTTAAAACCATCATATCTTACTATCATTCTTTTAATTCTACCAGTAAAGTATAATACTCCATTTTTATTCATGTATCCTAGGTCATTAGTATGCACCCATTTTAATCCGTCATTATGTAGTTTTATTGTTTTGTTTTCAAGTTCTTTGTTTTTATAGTAACCTACCATAACTGATGGTCCTGTTATACATATTTCTCCTTCTGTATCATATGGAAGTTCTTGACCTGTTTCTGGATCAAAAATTCCTATAGTGGTTTTTAATAATGGTATACCAACACTTGTTAATTCATTTGAATTATCTGTACAAGTGCACGCACTTGAACTTAATTCACTCATTCCATAACCTTTTATTACTTTGGATTTGCAGTTTCTACTTTTTAAAAATTCATTTATATTGTTTTCTTGTGTTTCTGTAAATGCATCCCCACCAGCACCAGGGCTTTGTAAGAAAGATAAATCTTTATCTTGCATATTAGGATTTTTTGACAATTGTTCCCAAAAACTTGGTACACCTAGTACATGTGTAGGTTTATGTTTTAAAAGTAATGTGTCAAATTCTTTTGGATTGAATTTAGGAATTAGTATTGTTTTCATTCCTAATGATAAAGGCATGTGTATCGAACTACATATTCCATATGCTGCGAATGGTGGTATTATGTCTAAGAAAGATTGTTTTTTTCTTAATTCAATAGCACCATTTTTATATTGAAAAACTATAGAATTTATATTATCATCAGATAATTTTACACCTTTTGGTTTACCAGTTGTTCCTCCAGTGTGTACGATAACTTTCGTTTTATTTGGTTTATATTCTTCTCTTTGGTAATCTTTTTGATGCTTCATAAATTCATTCCAACTAATCCAATCACTTCCAACTTTTGGTTCTTCAGATTTACTTTTTGCTATGAATTTTGGAATTAAAGGAAGTGAATCAAATGGAGATACATATATTATTTTTTCCAAACTGGTTTCTTTTTCTATTTGTTTTATTTTATCTGCAGATGCATCTATTGTTATTAAATATTTAGATTTAACTTCATTTAATAATTCTTTTATCATGTCTTCACTGTATCTTGGATCAATTAAATTTACTACTATTCCCATTTTATTTAAGGCATAAATAGTATAAATAGTTTCTGGAACAGAAGGCATACATAGAGTAACAATATCATCTTTAGTTACTCCTAATGCACTTATGCTTTTTGCAACTTTTTCTATATTTATAAATAATTTTAAATAAGATATTTTTCCTAAAAAATATTCTAAAGCTGTGTTTAAAAGATTATTTTTGTTACTTTCATAAAGATAATCGTATATTGTCATTTGTGGCATATTTTCTCTTATTGCATCTTGTTTATGATATTTTAGCCAAGGCTTATCTATAGTTGGTAAACCTGTTGTTGGTCCTTGTATTTTTCCTTCAGCTAAACCTTTTAAATATAGATTTCTCTCAATTATTTGTTCTTCATTTAATCTACTTAATTGTTTTTTATATTCTTCTAATCTTTCTTTCATAAAACACCCCTTCCGAGTTGTATTTTATTTTACCACATTTTTAAAATTTTTCAAGTAAAAAATAGTTAACTAAAAAATAAAGAGATAATATTTTTCCTATTATCTCAATGTATTATAGTTCTAATTACTTAATATTTAACTCATTTTAAATATTTCTATCTAAAAATTCTGTAGCATCACTTTTAATTAAATTATCATAATCTTTTTTGTATTGATTTATAATTTGACTAATTTGTTCTTTTGATATAATTTCATTATCAACAATACCACCTATATAGAAATAACCTATACCATAAATATGGAAAGTATCTCCGTATTCTGGATGAGGATTATCTTTATTCTTAAAATAATGAATCTTTTCAATGTAATATTTATATTTTATTTTATCATCTTTTAGTGAATTTAAATTATTATAGTTATCTACTTTTACAAATGTATTATTTACCAATTCACATAGAATAAAATGATATAAATATTTATTAATAGAATTATTTAATTCTTTTTCAAATACGGCTTTGTTAATTGGCACACATTTTAATTCTTCGATTTTCATTATTAATCATCTCCTCTTTCTCATCTAAATATTTTTACTGTTTCTTCTTTTTATTTATAACCTGCATATTCTTCATGTACGCCTTCATAGTATTTTTCTTCACTTTGAGAATAACTGCCAAACTATGAGACTATTTTTTCCTTAATTTGTCTTATGATATATTTTAGTTATATTTAAATCAATTCTTTTATAAAAAATTAATTTCTTAAAATAGAACATCAAGTTTATGGTTATAATGTTCCTTTGTAAAAATAGATTTTCATTGCGTCTTCTGAATAACTCGGTTTTGATACATCGATATCAAGTATTTTACCCACATAATAAATTAGTAATTGTGATGCTAATAATAAGTCATATTCACAAAGTAATCCATCATAATTACTTTCTATAAATATGTTATTTTCTTTGCTTAGATATTCAATTAAAGATTCTTCATATTTGCTTGTATTTTTTCCTTTAAAATATATGCTATTCTTATTATTAAGATTTTCATAATTTATGAATCGTCCGTGTGAAAAATTTTTCTTTTCATGTACAATACATGTTCCCACACCAGACTCGGTTATTTTGCTTTCTATATCAATTCCAGCACATGTAGTATAATCACCAGTAAAAATATTTATTATATGTTTATTTTTAAATATATTTTTAATTTCTTCTTTCTTAAATTCATTTGTTAAATAATTATTCCAATATTTAAATTTTCATAGAAGCATTTTAAGAATAAGGTTGCTGGTACTAATGCGCCTTCAAAAGATAGAAATCCTCTTTCTTTTCCTTTGTTGGTACTTGTTCTATAACTAATGATATTCTTTTTAGGTATTTCAGTCTTAATTACAACTTTTTGTTTTTCATTTTTTGTTATTATATATTTATTATTTGTATTGAAATCTTTAGTTCCTTCTAAGATATCATTAGTTGTACCAGAATAAGAAAATAAGAATATTTTATTTATTTGATTATTATTTCTATATTTAAAATCTCTAGGGTATAATGCATATGTATTTAAACCGTATTTTTCATTTATTATTATAGAAGCAAATTTTGCTCCTGCATATGATCCTCCTGTTCCTATAAATGCATATGAGTCATTTTCTTTAAATTCTATTTGTTTCAAGTCATTTACAGCTTTGCTTTTAAGTGCATTATATATTCTTGTTTCTAAATTGTTAATATTTATGTTACATCTTTTAATCTTTTTTCTTGATACTATTTCAAAATCTTTACATGTACATAATTTATTAACTTTTTTAATTTTATATAGTTTTTGCAAATGACCTCTTGCTCCCGTTTCTTTCACTGCTTTACTTGTTAATTTGCAAGAATTTTGGTACCATGTCTCGAATTTTGCTATGTCATATTGCATATTATTTTTAGCCAATCATAAATAATTGAAGAAATAAAAGCATCTCCGGCACCAGTTGAATCTTTTACTTTTGAATTAGTTTCTAGTTCATATGAATAGCACTTATTATTATAAATAAAATCAGCACCTTTTTCTCCTTTTGTTATAGTAATTAATTTTGCATTTAATAATTCATATAATTCTATTGTTGTATTAATATTTAATCTTTTTAAAAGATATTTTGATACTCTTTCATTAAAGTTTATTATTTCAAATTTATTATTTATTTTGTTTATTATTTGTTCGTTTGTTAAATCTTCTAATTCAAAGTATTGTCCTAAATCAATTATTTTTTTATTAGATGAACTATTAATAATTATTTGATTTTTTTCGTTAAGATTATCAAATACTAATATATCATCAGGTTCTAACTTTGTAAGTATTTTTTCGGTGCTAATTAAACTTTCGTCATACCATATTTTTTCATTACAGAATGGACATCTTTTTTTTGATGTAAATGTTAATTCACCATTTTCTTCAAAGTATGAAACATGAAAACATCTAGTGCTAACAGAGTTATCAATATCTATATCATCTGTATCTACATTTAGTTTTTTTAAACTATCTATTGATATTTTACCAGTGGAATCATTTCCACATATTCCGAACACTTTAGTTTTTAATCCGAAGTTTGCTAAGTTTGCAACTATGTTGTGTGATGTCATGCCACCATTCACACCAATTATTTTATTATTCTTGTAATAAAAATCTGTTACTAAATCTCCTATACTTACTATTCTCATTTTTGTTTGACTCCTTATTTTAATTTACTAAATGTTTCATCAACTAGTTCATTAATATTATTGAATTTACTTCTTTAGTACTCTTTCAAGATAAATCTTGTCTTTGAATCCACCTCGTTTTTCTCTTTTTTGTTCTGCGAGTAAAATTATATCTTGTAAGTTTTTACCTTCTAGGCTTGCTAGGGCTTTTATCACTTCTATCATATCTGCTAACTCTTCTAATCTATCTATGTTTTTAGAATTAATTACTTCTTGGTATTCTTCATATAATTTTCTTTCTAATTCTATTTTATATTCTTCATCATTTAATATTCTTGTTACTGGAATTTCTCCATTATTTGTTATTATACTTGGTATTTTATCTCTTACTAATTTATTATATTTTTCCACTTTAATCTCCTTTTATATTTCACTAATTAGAGTTATTTTCTTTTCAATAAAGTTATGTTTCTTATAAAGATTAATTGCTTTTATATTTTCTTTCATTGCATCTACTTCTATATATTTAACATTCTTTTCTTTAGACCATTTTTTAAATTCATTAATAAGCATATTTCCTATACCTTTTTGTCTATAATCTTGTTCTATAAATAATGCATCTATTTTAGAAACTAGATTTATACAAGTATCTCCATTATTTTCTATGTATCCATAAAGATAACCTATTATATTTTCATTATCTAATGCTAAGAAAATTATATTATTTGAATTGTTTACTATATTTTCATAAAAGTTATTTATAGTACATTCTCCATTTATATTGTTATCATATTGTTTTTCATATCTTATTAATTTAGTTAATAGTTCATTTACTTTTTTTAAATCTTTTATTTCAGACTTTCTTATTTCAATGTTCATTTTTCTACTCCTTTTAGTTTATCTATCATTGTTGATATTTGATTATATAGATTATTATTTGCACTTTCTAAATCATTGTCTTTAACTTTAAATGGTGTACCTACTTTTATTTTTAAATCTTTACTTCTGAATTTATAGTGACCTGTTATTGCGATGGGTACAATTGTAGCATTTGTTTTGTTAGCCATTGATACTGCTCCAAATTTAAATGGAAGTAATTTTTGTTTTGTTTTATTTCTTGTCCCTTCTGGAAATATACCAATAGCGCCTCCATTATTTAATACTTCTAATGCTTTCATTTTAGCTGATTCATCATGTATACTTCTATTTACCGGAATGCATCCAACCATTGTAAAGAACCCTCTTGTTTTAAATGAATCCCAATATTCTTTTTTTGCCATAAATGTAATAATTCTTTTAGTACTTATTATTATGTTACATTGATCCATTAAATGTATATGATTTGCAGCATATATAACTGGACCTTCTACATTTAAGTTTTCTTTATTATATATTTTTGGATTATAATATAATTTATATATAGGTTTTAATATTGCTTTTAAGGTTTTATACCAAAATTTCATTTTTCTAATTCTCCTTTTATTAAATTCATTAGTTTATTATTTTCTTTTTCTAAATCATTAGTTTCTAATTTATAAGGTTTTAAGTATGTGAGCGATACACTTTTTTTAAATAATTTATATTTTCCTCTTATGATAAATGGTGTTATGTATGAATTAGTTTTACTAGCAAATGATACTGCTCCGTATTTAAAAGGCATGATTGTGTCTTTAGTTCTGTTTATAGTGCCTTCTGGAAATATACATATTGTTTCATTATTTTTAAGTGCTTCTAAAGATAGTTCTTTGGATTTAGGATCTTTTTTTGATCTATCTACTGGTATTACACCTGAAGATAAGAAACAAGGTTTTAATATACCTTTAAATAATTCTTTTTTTGCGAGAAATCTAATATTTGATTTAGTGGATGATATTATTAGTAAAGCATCTAAATTACTTGTGTGATTACCTGAGAGTATATTGGATTCATTTGTTATTAAGTTTTCTTTACCAATTATTTCTACTTTATAAAATACTTTCATAAATAAAGTTAGTATTGGTCTTGCTAGTTTGTATAAAGTGTATTTCATATATTAATTCCTTTCATTTTAATTATACCAAATATTTAGTATGATAACACAATAATTTTTTTGACATATAATATTTTAGAAAGAGAGGGTAAAATGAAGAAAATATTATTAAATGTAGGAGTGTTTGCTTTGCTTATTTTTGGATTAGTAGGTTTATTAAATAGAAAAGAAGAATCTGTAAATAAAAAAATTGTTATTTCTGAAGTCACTCATAGTTTGTTCTATACACCGTTTTATGTTAGTATTCATAATGATTATTTTAAAGATGAAGGTATAGATGTTGAAGTTATTTTAACTAGTGGTGCTGATAAAGTTGCTGCGGCTGTTTTGTCTGGGGATGCTAATGTAGGACTTAGTGGATTAGAAGCTACACTTTATGTTTATGGTAATGGTCAAGAGGATTATTTAGTTAATTTTTCAAGTTTAACTAAAAGAGATGGACAATTTTTAGTTGGAGATTGTAAGTATAAAGATAATTTTAGTTTAGATGATATAAAGGGTAAGAGAATTTTGGTTGGTAGAAAAGGACATCGGATGGTAAACTTATAATAAAAAATTCTTCAAAAAATTTATTATAAGTTTTAATGCCGGTTAACCCATCGGTTATTATACTTATAATATTAGTTTAACCTAAATTTATAATGTATTTCTATTGTCTTATCTTCACTTATTAATATTTCATCAATCAAATTGACTAATAGATTTCTATTTGGTTTAGCAAAAGATAAATATTCCTTTATCTTTTTTAATGTATCTTCTTTTTCTTTTGCTGTTTCATTTGTTCCGATACTATTAAGTTCTTCTTCTAACTCTAATTTCTTATTTTTAAATATTTCTATTTCCTCTTTGTACTTTAAAGATAAGCGATTAAACATTTCCAAATCAATATTATCTTTTAACTTATCTTCATATATCTTATCAATGTATGTTAAATTATTAGCAATTTTCTTATCTAATACATTAATATTATTTTGTAATTTAACTCTAATATCATTTTGTTTTTTACTTTGTTCTACCTTATCTTTAAAAGTTGAACTATCAACATATTTATTACACATATCTCTTATGTTATCTAAAACTGTTTTTTCTAATTTATCATAATTGCAAGAATGTGGAGTACATAAACCATATTTACTATGTGATACATAATAAGTACAACAACAATACGCTCTTTTACCATCACTACTTTTATTTATACCAATGGCATGACCACATTCTTTACACCTCATAAAGCCACTTAATAATTTCATATTTTTACTGTTTGCCTTATTCTTATTTTTCTTTAATAAATCTTGGACTGTATAAAATGTATCATTATCTATAATTGCCTCGTGAGTATTTTCAGTAATTATCCAATCCTCTCTTGGTGTTCTAATTTCCTTTTTTGATTTATAATTTAATTTCTTTCTTCTGCCTTGTGTCAAATTACCAATATAGGTTTCATTTATAAGCATTTCTTCAATAGTTCTAGGACACCATAATTCATAAGCAGTGGACTTTATACCACGATTTAAATCAGCATAAATACTTGGAGTTGGTATTTTCTCATTAGAAAAAATATCTGCTATTTGTCTTGGACTTTTACCCTCTAATGCCAAATTAAAAATTCTTTCTATTATAGGTCTTACTTCTTCATCAACAATTAACTTATGTTTATCATTAGGGTCTTTCTTATAACCATATACAGCTTTCCACCCTAAAAATTGTCCTTTTTCTTTTTTTGCTCTTACAATTTTTCTTATCTTCTTTGATGTATCTTTTAAATAATAATCATTAAACATTAATTTAAATTGCAAAAACTCTAATCCTGGTGTTTCATATAAGGTATCAATATCATCATTTATAGCAATATATCTTATACCTCTCTCGGGGAATATTCTTTCTATATATTCCCCCATTGAGATATAATCTCTACCCATACGAGATAAATCTTTGGTAATAATAGTATTAACTTTACCATTATCTATATCAGTTAATAGTTTTTTCCAAGAAGGTCTATCAAAATTAGAGCCAGTAAAACCATCATCTACATATTCATCAATATATACTAATTTTTCTTCTGTTCTTTCTAAAAACATATGAATTAAGTCTCTTTGATTTTTAATACTTTCACTTTCCATATTATCTCCATCTTCACGAGATAGTCTAACATACAAAGCACAGTTATATGTTTTACTTTTCAAATTTCTACTCCTTTCTTGGTAAAACACATTAACAAATATATTATAAGATTATTTTTTGAAAAAGCCAATTTCAAGGCAATAATCAACTAAAAACTCTTCCATTATTTGTTGTAGTGTTTTTCCATCTTCATTAAAGACATTTATTATCTTCATATTTTAACCACCTAATAAAATTTATGTTTTTATTTACTTATTTATTAAAATGGTGTATCTTCACAAATAATGAATTGTTGATTTTCATCAAAAATATTATCATCAATTATAATACAATTAGATTTTAAATTATTACCAATAATACCTTGATTAATTGTTTCTAATTCTATATTAACAATATTAAATAATGACTCAAACATAACAATTTCTTTATCACTAGTTGCTATATCATTAATATCATAAATAATTATTTTATTTATATCTTTCGGATTAATAGAAATTATATCATTAAGTATTATTTCAATATTATTATGATAAACTTTTCTAATTATTTCTAATACTTTATAATTTTTATACTCACAATATTCTTTTAATTTTTCTTCTATCTTTATACTTAAATCTAATTTATCTTCTTTGTAATAAGATAAAACTATAACATTTCCCTTATTTTTTATTTTCATAAAAACTCCTCACTTTCTTATGCTAAACAAAAATTATATCCTAGGAAAAAAATATTTATAATTTCTGCTTGCAATAAAAGAATAGCAAAAAAGATAATAAGTTATAAGGAATTTTAAAATATATTTTTTGCAAAACTATCCGACATATGTTAAAATAAAGAAAAATTTTTTGAAAGCGAGAGATTAATATGTATTATTTTAGATATAGCGAGGAATTAAGTACAAATAAAAAGAATAAGCCATATATTTCATTTGGTTATAAAACTAATGATAACAATTTTAAAGTATATGATACTATTACTTATTTTGATAATATTTCTTCTTCTGCAAGAAGTGAACTCGATAAGATATATAACTATTCATTAAAACTAGGCAAAGATAAAATAGACAAAGATTCTTATTTTAGTTTTATTGCAACTCATAATATAACAGTTCCACCTATTAGTAAAAGAATAACAAAACATAATATAAAATTATCTAATGAAAGTAATATAACTATACATTATGCAAATAATAAAAAAGATAAAGATTTAGTTTTTTGGGATAAAGATATGGCATTACCTAAAAATAATAAAATTAATCTATTAGAGCAACAAGTAAAAAATAATAATGGTGGAACATTTGATTTAACTATTCATAAAGAAGGAAATTATAAAGATGATATTGAATTGTTATATATGTTTTTAGATTGTTTATTTTCTTCTAATGTTTCATACTATATTAAACAATGCGAATTATGTAATAAGTATTATGCTACTAATAAACCTATCAAAAGATATTGTTATAGAATGACTTTTGTTTATGATAAACAAACTATATGTGAGAATGCTGTTAATTTACTTTATCAATCAAAGGAATATAAAAGTGCTACTAGGAAAGATGAAAAACTGTTAAAATATTTACATAATAATTCAAATAAATATGATATTGATAAATATAATTATGAAAAAAATATAATAAAAAAAGAGTGTATTAAAAAATTAAATATGGCTGATTATGAAAACTATGTTGATAACTTTTTACACTCTAATAAATAAAACTATTGTTTAACTAAATTATAAAATGTATTAGGTTTTAGTCCTAGTATTTCTATTGCTTCTTTAGTTTTGATTTCTTTATTTTTCCACTTATTAACCACAACATCAAAATTTTGTGGTTTTTCTATTTTAGGTCTTCCAAACTTAACATTATTATTCTTTGCTGCTGCGATACCTTCTTTTTGCCTTTGCCTAATAAAAGTTCTTTCTTGTTCTGCCACATAAGATAATATTTGTAAAATTAAATCACTAATAAATGTTCCTAATAAGTCTTTATTATTCCTAGTATCTAATAATGGCATATCTAATACAACTATATCGGCTTTAATATTTTTTGTAATGACTTTCCACTCATCAATAATCATATTATAATTTCTACCTAATCTATCAATACTCTTAATAACTAAAACATCATTTTCCCTTAATATATGTTTTAGAACATTATATTGTTCTCGGTTAAAATCTTTTCCACTTTGTTTGTCTATATAAATATCTCTTTCATCAATAACAAATTCTTTGAAAGCAATAAGTTGTCTATCTTCGTTTTGCTCTTTACTACTAACTCTAACATAACCAAATATTTTATTTTTCATATAGTACCTACCTTGCTAAATAATTGCTTGTTTCTCGATATATCATATCTACAATTTGCATATCAAATGTTGTATATAAATTAACAATGATATTTTTTGATTTTAATTCACTAATGAAATTAGCACAAGCAAGAGTATAGGGAAAATCTTTTTCATTTTCTTCTATACCAGTTAAAAGTGTATCAATATAATCATCACATATTAGAGATACAATTTTTCTCAATGCTTCTTCTTTCACTTTATGCCACCTCCTTACCATATGAAGATTAATTATATGATACTTACTTCATTCTTAAAAGGTTTTTCTTTAAAAATGTGAAAAAACTTTTTAAATCTTTATAAATTTATTTATACACTTTTATAAATAAAAAAAAGACTTAATTCTTATTAAAATTAAATCTTGTTTATTGTGTACTTTTTTAAACAAAAAAATAAACCTATTTTGAAAAAATGAAAATATCATATAACAAGTTATGTTTTTGGTTTATTTTGGGTTTGTTTTAAATGTACTTTAAGTTCGTTGCTATGAACACTATATTGACAAATAAATAAATATAGTATATAATCAAGTTATATCGTTGATTACAAAAATATCAAGGAGGTGTAATACAATGAACGATAATAATATTACTTTTAAAACTGTTCTGTATGTTGACGAAAAAATTGTCGCTGAAAGTACTGATTTAACATTATGGCAAAATGTTTTATCTCATATTAAATCTGGCAATATTACTTCATTAAACAAACCAATGGACATAATTGATAATAACAACGAAGTTCAAAGTGTTAAAAACGAAGAAATTTCAGATGTAGAAAAATTTAGTAAAGAGGTGGAAATTGATTGTGACAAGATTATGGATGCTTGTAATCCATCTATTGAAGCACCTTTTATTAGATTAGATATGAAAACTTGGGAAAATTATAAAAGAAAGCATTTTGAAAACAAAAGACCATTGCCCGATGTTGTTATCGTAGCTACAATACTTGCCTTATGGAAAAAATGTCTTAATTTAGGAGATGTAACTCAAAAAGAAGTATTGACAGTTTTAAAGCAATTAAACATTACTGCTACAAACCCAACAAGATCATACAAAAATTGTGAATGGTTAAAATACGATAGTAATAAAATAAGCTTAATGGCTACTAAATATTCTTTAGCACGAAAAATGTTAGCAGATTTTTGTGACTCTATTTAGCATATGAATATAATTACAATTCAAAATTCCTTTAATAATTTAATCCCACAAGAACTTACAAACGAGTTAATTCAATCTTATAATAAAGCATTAAATGAGTATTCAAAGCAAAATTGGAAATATCTTATCAATGAATTAGCACAGTTTAATGAAATTACATATAGAATAATTGAGTTTCTTTTAACTGGTTTATATACACCGATAAAAGATAAATTACCTATATTTAACGAAACTATTTTAATAAAATGGGAAAATATCCCTAATAAAGAAGAAAATATAAGAATAATAATACCTAGGGTACTATATTCTATGTACTGTATAAGAAATAAAAGAGGTGCTATTCATAAAAATGATATTTCCCCAAATAAAATGGATGCTAATATACTATTATATGATGCAAAGTGGATATTAGCAGAACTCTTTAGAATATGTTCAAAACTTTCTATTGAAGAATCCCAAGAAATAATAGATTTAATAATAAATAAAGAAATAGATTTATTGTGGAAAATAAATGGCAAAACAAGAATATTAAATCAAAAGTTAAAATGCAATGACCAGATATTGATATTACTATATTCTAATAATAAAATGAATATTGATGACTTAATAAAAAATATAGAATATTCTAATAAATCCACATTTAAAAAAATATTAAAAGATTTACACAAAAAACGACTAATAGAGTTTGATGGTACTAATTGTACTATTTCACCAAAAGGTTCAAACGAAGCAGAACAAATAATAAAAGATAACTATTAAAACGAAATAAAAAAATTATTTCGCTTTTTTAATTTATATATATAGTTTCTTTATTTCTTCATTAGGTAATACCAAAGTAAAATCAATATTATATTTTAAAACTAAATATTTTAATAATTCAATAATTCTTTTTACCACATCACTATGTTTATAACCATGTACCCCAGTACCTAAACTAACACTAACAATGCTTTTATACATATTTGTCTTTGCTTTGGTTACAATTTGATAATAACTTTCTAATAAATCATCTATTGCCAATCTATGATCTTTATATTCATAATATTTAGGACAATAAATATGTAATATATCTATACCCAAATCAAAACCAGGACTAAATCTAACTTCATTTACTTTCATATTATCTGAATAATGTTTTTTACAATAATCTTCTAATAATTCTTTATTAGCCTTTTTATATATTGCACCACAAACACCACTACCACAAATCATATATTGGTTAGCACTATTAACTATTAAATCTTTACCTTCTAAATAATCAAATATATTTCCACTTACAATATTTAACTTTCCCATAACAAACACCTTAACTTTATCATATCAATAATTTCTGTTTATTTCGCCCATAATTCGCTTTTAATCATAAAACAACATTATTTTATTATCACAACAATTATTAACCATTATTACTCGTTTAATTAACTAATTATTCTTTATTTCATTAATTACATATATAAATGTACCAGTATTCTCATTATCTAACTTACTATAACATTTCCAATTTATGTTATAACTATCTTTAAGAATAATAGGTTCTTCGCAATTCTTCATTGTTCCTTTACTTGCATTTTTACTCCAAAACATTTTACCTTTTTTAACAATTCTATCTTCTAATGAAAATTCTCTATATACACAATTATCTTTTAATGGTTTCTTCATATAACTTAAATCATTAGTTATAAACATTGTATAACCATTTCCAAAATTATTAATATTATTTCTTACTTTTTCTATTCTCATTATATCTTTTAAATACAAATAACTATTAACATCTTTTGCACCATGATTTTTTAAATTAAATATTTCATCATCAATAATTTTCTTACAACCTTTTGTCTTATATTTTAATTCAATAGGATACCACTTATTATCAATAACCACTAATATATCAATGTGCATATTTAAATCAAAACTAGGTGGATACTCTAATCTTATCTTTGCATCAGGGTAATTTTCTTTTATAGCCCAAGCCAATTCTAATTGAAAGTCTGCCTCCGAAACAAATATTTTTCTTTTTTGTTTTAGTTTATTAACTATTAAATCCATATCAAAATCAATACTACTCATTTTCTATGCTCCTTATAGTTTATCTATAAGAACATTATAACACAAAATATATAATTTTAAGCATATAAGCATAACTAATATTACTATCACTCAAATTTAATAATTTTAAAATATTATTAGGAGGTATCTTATATGCAAAACAACCTTAAACAAATTCGTAATAATAAAAACTTACTACAAACCAAAGTTGCTATGGATTTAAATATTACTCAAGAGACTATTTCTTCATATGAAACAGGGAGAGTATTTCCTAGTTCTGATATGCTTATTAAATTAGCAGATTATTACAATACATCTATTGCCTACATATTATGTCGTACTAAATATGATATGCCAATAGATAGCATTAAACCTAACAATATAACTGATGAAGATTTTATGCTTTTAAATAAAATACATAAATTATCTTCTGTTGATAAAGCAAAAGCAGAAGCATACATTGATGGACTTAATGACTAATTATATAGTCATTTCTTTTTTTATATTCTTGTTTTAATATGGTCTTTAACACCTTTAATTTTAAAACTATATAATAATACTCTTTACTTATTATCTCTTTTATATGCTTATTAAATCATACTAATACAATGATTATTATCTAATTAATTATAATTGTTATTTGCTGTTTATTATATGATAGTTATTTTTACTATCATTTTTCTTTTAAAACCATATATTTTCTTGATGATGAGGACATTTTAAACTTTCATTTTCCTGTACTTTATTATTTTTCATTCTTTCATAATTGCTGGCTATCTTATCTAATTGAACTTGTTTTATAAATTTATCAACAACTTTCTTATCTTGCTCTTCAGTTAATTTCCAATAAAAATTTTTAATCTTATAATAATTATCTTCTAATCGTAATCTTTTATCATTACCAATAGTTCTATTATACATTCTTGCTGTCATCATTTTTAAATATGTAAAATATAAATCTCTTAAACTATAACCATCGGGTATTATTTCTACACTCATATAATTACAAAATAGCACCTCATCTGCTTGGTCTATAAAGTATTCTGTTTTATTTATATTAGTATCTTTCTTATATATCTTACTTTTATCTTTTATTTTTTTATAATCAAACTTTTCTTTTTCAACTTTTACCTTGTTCCAATTCTTATCAATATATTTTTTTATTTCTTCTCTGAAAGCATACATTGGTTTTGATACTAATAAAATATGTAAATGCCAATCTACTTTTATACTATCTTTTTCACTATGATACTTATTTATAACTTTTTTAGGTCTGCCAACTTTTCCACTATGTTCATAATATACTATTGAACTATTACCCTTATTACTACTAATACAAATCATTGCTTCTGCCGACCAACCTTTATTTTCTTTTTTTTTACAAGTATATCTAATAAACTCTTTTAATCTTTTTGCATACTTAATCGCTTCCTCCTTATCTTTAAATCTCATATTCAAGTCAAAACTTGATATTCCTAACTTACTTTCACTCATATTTCCACCATTTTTACAAAACTTATATGTTAATGTGTTTTACCTTTCCTTATTTTTCAATGTTTTTTCATATTATAAGTTTTAATACCGGTGGGGTGGAATGCCAGAAATGGTGTTTAATTATGCCTTATATAAGAATGGATTAAAATCTAGTGATGTTATTAGTGATACATCGGTTGAATTTGCTTCTTTAAGTGGAGCATATATTGGAAGTAAGGAAGAAGTGTTTGTTAATCTTTTTGAACCTACTGCTTTAAGTATAGAAAAAGAGGGTTATGGATGTGTTTTAGGTAGTTTAGGTTTATTGAGTGGTGAAGTTCCTTATACTGTTTTTCATACAAAGAAAAGTTATTTAGATAATAATAGAGATACTATTAAAAGTTTTACAAATGCGATTCAAAAGGGATTAGATTTTGTTAAGAATAATGATAGTAAAACTATTGCAGAGGTTATTAAGAGTGAGTTTCCTAATAATAGTCTTGAAGATATAGAAAAAGTTATTGATAGATATAAAGATGCTGATTCTTGGTGGGAAGATACTTCTATTAGAGAAGGTGCTTATAATAATTTACTAGATTTAATGGAATATAATAATGCTTTAGATAAAAGAGTTAATTTTAAAGATATAGTCATTAATGTAAATGAATGATTTACTTGTTATTGATAATTTGAGTAAAAGTTATAATAGTTTAAGTGGAGAGGTTAAGGCTATAGAAAATTTATCTTTAAGTGTTAGAGATGGTGAGTTTGTTTCTATTGTTGGTCCTAGTGGATGTGGTAAGAGTACATTACTTAATATATTAGCTGGATTAGATACTGATTTTGATGGTAAGTTTGCTTTTAAGGATGATGTTAAAGTTGGATATATGCTTCAAGATGATAGTTTGTTTCCTTGGCTAAGTGTTTATGAGAATGCTATTATTGGATTGAAAATACAGGATAAGTGTAGTGAAGAGAATATTCTATATGTTAAAGGTTTATTAGAAAAATATGGATTAAGTGAATTTATGAATAAAAAGATTAGTAGTTTATCTGGTGGTATGAAACAGAGAGTTGTATGTATGTGATAAAGACACAAATGTTAAATAATGTCTTCACTATATTCATACACAGGTATGAATAAGGTATAGACATTAGTGCAATAATTAAGTAAGTAACTTATAACTAAAAGAAAAGAGGCAAAAAATATGTTATTAGATAATAAT
>CAKOLW010000021.1 GCA_934096405.1 uncultured Bacilli bacterium | reverse complement strand
AAGCAGATTTACCAACTCACATAACAATATTTAGAAATGATTTTTTAAAATATGATTCAATGATTTTATTAGAACAAATTAGAGTTATAGATAAATCAAGATTAAAATCCTATATCTGCACATTAGATGAAAAACAAATGAGAGAAACAGATAGAGCAATTTTAAATGCTTTTGGAATAGATTTGAATAGACTTATGTATCAACAAGAATAAAATGTGCGATTTATAAAAATGCACATTGGTAAAAAAATGAGAGAACTTGTATTCTGTAATTGTGAGTACAAGTTCTATTTTCTTATAAAGGAGGAGATAGAATGCCAGAACAAAACATTAAAAAGGTTTATGAGGTTTCTGATATACAAAAGATATTAGGATTAGGAAGAAGCAAAACATACGAATTTTTAGATGAAGTTTATAGGAACAGAAAGCCGTTTAATGTTATTAAAATCGGAAAATTATACAAAGTTCCAAAAGACAGTTTTGATAAATGGATTGATGGAGGTATGACAATGCCAGAGCAAGTATGATTTCTGATTTAATAGAAAGGGAAGATGAAGATGGAAAAAACAGTACAGGAATATAAAGGTAGCATAGCATTTTTTTATAGGAATTCTTGGTACCATAGAAAAAAAGAACTTCAAGAAGATGGTAGTACAAAGTATGGTAGAGTTGGCGGATTTAAAACACCAGAACTTGCAGAAGAAAATTACTATAAATGCTTAAATGAATACGATGAACAAAGGAGAAATTATATTGCACCTACAATAGATAAAGAAATCTTATTTAAAGACTATCTTATTTATTGGTTTGAAAAAGTATTTTCTCAAAAAGTAGAAAGTACAACATCAATGACAATTTCTTATACAGTTTATAATCTTATAATACCGTGTCTTCCTTATGATATAAAAACGAGATTAGCAACAACTGATTTTATAAATCAAACATTAGAAAAAATAGATAAATTAGGTAAGACAACGGCTAACAAGAGTAGAGAAGTATTTAATCTGGTTTTTCAAGATGTAGTTCACGATGGAATATTAACAGTAAATCCTGTTGAATCTGCAAAAATTTATAAGAGGGGTAAACCTAATATTAAATTACTATCCAAAACTGAGATTAAAACATTTCTTGCTTCTACTTGTAATAGTGAAAGTTGGTATTTAGAAATATTACTAGCACTATTTTGTGGATTAAGAAAAGGAGAAATAAGAGGCTTGAAATTTAGTGACTTTAACTATGAAAAAAGAACAGTTAGTATTTCAAGACAGTTAGCGAATAAATATGAGTTATCAAGTAATGAGTTCAAGATTAAAAATCTAACATTTGTAGAAAAAGACCCTAAAACACCTAATAGTTTTAGAACTTTAAGAGTACCAGATATTATATGGAAAGAATTAAATAAAAGAAAAAAACTTGTAGAAATTCGTAAAACTACTTTGAAAGAAAATTACATTGATAATGATTATATCAGTTGTCAAGAAAATGGTCTTCCACACGGAGGAACATCATTGAATAAATATATTGAAAATCAATGTAAAAAGAATAGTATTCCTAAAATAACAGTTCACGGATTAAGACACTTATATGCAACTATCTTAATAGAACAAGGGGTACCTATTCCAAAAATATCTGCTTTGTTAGGACATAGTTCGGTTCATACAACATTTGATTTCTATTTAGATGTAATAAGTGAAAAAGAAAAAATAACTGCATTTATGAATAATACTTTTGCAATGAAAGAAAGTGAGGAATAGTTATGGAGTTTGAAACAAAGCAATATATTGATTTTAAAGTATATGCAGTAACTACAATAAAGAAAAAATATGGTTTTAGAATAGTTTTGATTTATGATAATGATGATACTAAAACTATTCAAAAGGCAGGTTTCAATACAAAAAAAGAAGCAAATAATGCAAGAAATGTTGTTATTACAGAACTGCATAATGGAACATTCGTTGTTTATAACAATATAAATGTAAAAACATTCTTCACTTATTGGTTAGAAGATGTAATGAAACCTAATATAACATCTGATTCTTATGACTCATATAAGAATATAGTTTATAATCACATTATTCCTAGTCTAGGAACAATTAAAATGATAACTTTGAATACAGGACATATACAAAGATTTTATAATACAAAAGCAGATTATTCGCACGACATAGCAAAACTATGTAAGGCTGTAATGAATAGTGCATTAAAATATGCCAAAGAAAAGAATCTAGTATCGGTTAATGTAGCAGATGGTGTTAATCTTCCTAAATGCGTTAAAAAGAAGAAATATAGAACAATAGAAATAGATGTTAAAAAAACTTTAAACATAGATCAAGTGAGATTGCTGATAGAAAAAAGTAAAGAAACACCAATTCATTTACAGATTATGTTTGCAGTTCTTATGGGACTACGAAAGCAGGAAATAAACGGATTAAAGTATTCAGATATAGATTTTATTCATAGAACATTAAAAATACAAAGGCAACTGGGTAGGAAAGCAAATACAGATAATTCAGAACTTAAAGTTGGCGAATATACTAAACAAGAAATTGAAGTTAAAACATTTTCTAGTAATAGAGAATTAGAGATACCAGATATATTGTTTGAAGAAATATTAGAGGAAAAGAAAAAGTATGAGAAGAATAAACGAAGAAGAATAAATGATAAGACAACACCTTTTAAAGATTATGGCTTTATAATATGTTCAACTTATGGTAATCCTAGAAGTAAAAGTTTTCATTTTAAATATTGGAAACAATTATTAAAGGAAAATAATTTACCGGATATTAGATTTCACGATTTAAGAGCAACTTATTCAACACTATTATTAAAGAATAATTTTAACTCAAAGGCTATTTCAAAACTTATGGGACACGCTACTGATATTATTACAATAGATGTATATGGAGATAATGATGAAATTATTGCTGATTGTGTTGATGAATTAGATTCATTTATAGAAAGTGTTCGTCCAGAGAATAACGATTTAGAGATACAAATCAGGGACGAATCTGATATTTCTATTGATGAGAATATTTTAAATGAATTAACAGTATTTTAATTAAAAAATAGATGATAATAGTAACAGGGTATTTTGGCGATTACCTTGTTTTTTCAAGGCAAAAATGATAAAATAATATAACAAAAACGTCATTAAATGTTATTTAGTGTTATTTAGTCCAGAAAATAAAATTTGTGACTTTCATTCGTCCAGAAGAAAAAAATATCAATTTAACCATAAAATTATAAGTCATAAGGACGAATTTAGGGACTAATAGTTGGCTGACAGTTATTTTTTAAAAACTCATAAAAAAGTCACAGAAAGTTATAAAGGAGAGAAGAAATTATGTTTAAATTACATGCACCGTACGAACCATCAGGCGACCAACCACAAGCAATAGAAAAACTTGTAAACGGCATAAAACAAGGGGTTAAGGAACAAGTACTATTAGGTGCAACCGGAACTGGTAAGACGTTTACAATGGCTAATGTAATAGCACAAGTAAATAAACCTACACTGGTTTTAGCACATAATAAAACATTAGCTGGTCAGTTATATTCGGAGTTAAAGGAGTTCTTCCCAGAGAATGCAGTTGAATATTTTGTAAGTTATTATGACTATTACCAACCAGAAGCCTATGTGCCAAGCAAAGATTTATATATAGAAAAAGATGCATCTATAAATGATGAAATAGATGAATTAAGACATGCTGCGACTAGTAGTTTACTTAAAAGAGATGATGTAATTGTAGTAGCGAGTGTATCTTGTATATATGGTATAGGTGAAGTAGAAGAATATAAAAATAAAATGTTAACTTTGGAAGTTGGCGAAATAATAGATAGAGATGAAATATTAGAAAAATTAGTAAGTATGCTTTATGAAAGAAGTACTATAGATTTTAAAAGAGGAACATTTAGGGTTAATGGAGATACTATAGAAATAATACCAGCTTATGAAAGAAAAAATGGAATAAGGATTGAACTATTTGGAGATGAAATAGAAAGAATAAGTGAATTTGATGTATTAACTGGAGTAATAATAAATGATAAAAAAACTGTATCAATATTTCCAGCAAGTCACTTTGTAACAAGTGATGAAAAATTAAAAGAAGCTATTAAGAGAATAGAAGCTGAGTTAAAAGTTAGACTAGAAGAGTTAGATAAAGAAGGTAAGCTTGTTGAAAAAGAAAGACTTAAACAAAGAACTATGTATGATTTGGAAATGCTTAGAGAAACTGGATTTTGTCATGGAATAGAGAATTATTCAAGACATATGGCACTTAGAGAAGAAGGAGAAACTCCAACAACATTAATTGATTTCTTTCCTAAAGATTTTTTACTTGTTGTAGATGAATCACATGTAACATTACCACAAGTAAGAGGAATGTATAATGGTGATAGGATGAGAAAACAAACTTTAGTTGACTATGGATTTAGATTACCTAGTGCTTTAGATAACCGTCCTTTAAAATTTGATGAATTTGAAAGTAAAATAAATCAAGCAATATTTGTATCAGCAACGCCTGGTGATTATGAGTTAGAATTAGTTAATAACAAATATGTAGAACAAATAATTAGACCTACTGGTTTACTAGATCCTATAATTGAAGTAAGAAAAACTAAAGGACAAATAGATGATTTAATAAGTGAAATAAATGATAGAATAAAAAAAGATGAAAGAGTTTTAGTAACAACTTTAACTATAAGAATGGCTGAAGAACTAACTAACTATTTAAAAGAAGTTGGTATTAAAGTAACTTACTTACATAATGAGATTAAAACACTTGAAAGAATGAATATTATTAGAAATCTAAGACTTGGTGTAATAGATGTAGTAGTAGGTATAAACTTATTAAGAGAAGGTATTGATATACCTGAAGTAAGTTTAATATCTATAATGGATGCAGATAAACAAGGATTTTTAAGAAGTACGAGAAGTTTAATTCAAACAATAGGTAGATGTGCTAGAAATAAAAATGGTAAAGTTATAATGTATGCAGATAGTTATAGTGATTCTATGAAAGAAGCAATAGAAGAAACTAAAAGAAGAAGAAGTATACAAGAAAAATATAATTTAGAACATCATATTGTTCCTGAAACAATAAAAAAAGAAGTTAGAGAACTTATTAGTAATGTTGATACTACAAGTAAAAAGAAAACTGAAAAGATGTCTAAAACTGATAAAAAATTAATGATACAAAATATAGAAAAAGAAATGAAAAAAGCTGCGAGTGAATTAGATTTTGAACGTGCGATGGAATTAAGAGATATAATGTTTGAATTGAGTACTGAAGAGTAGTATAATTATCTTAGGAGGATTTTATGATAGATTTAATTAAAAGAAAAGAAATTAAAGGAATACTAGTATCTATATTATTAATTGTACTTGGTGTATTTTTAATACTTAAGCCATTAGAAATTATTGGTTCTTTAGTACAAGTTATAGGTGTAATACTTTTAATATGTGGTGTATTTGATTTTGTTAATTATTTTTCATTAAAAGATGAAGATAAACTAATTGATTATACTTTAATGAAAGGTATTATGGAAATAACTACATCTATACTATTTATATTTAAGTCAGATGTACTTTCTAGTGTATTTCCTATATTACTTGGATTAATAATTATATTTATTAATATCTTTAAATTAGAACTTGCTTTAAGTTTAAAGTCTATTGATGAGAGTAATTATTTAATTGGAGTCATAATTTCTACTTTATCTATTATACTTGGAGTAGTTATAATATTAAATCCTTTTGATACTTTAGAAGTTGTAGTAATGGCTTCTGGTATAGTTATTATAATAACTGAATTAAGTAATATTATTTATAGTTTTAAAGTATTGAGATTTATTAGAAAAACTAAAAAGTTAATAGTTAAGGCATAATTAACATACAATAGCATAATATTGGTACTAAATATAGTACCTTTATTTTTATATTAATTTGTGATATAATGGTATTCGTGTGTTAGGAAGGCTAATATGACAAAGAAAAATAAAATTAAATATAATGATATAGTTAAAGATATAATAAATAATGAAGTATTTTTACTTACTAAGAATGATATACATCATGGTTCAAATAAATATGATCATTTAATAAGAGTATCTAAATTAAGTTATACTCTAGCCAGTTTATTAAAACTAAATGTAATAAGTACTACAAGAGGAGCAATATTACATGATTTCTTTTTAGGTACAAGAAAATCTAAAGAAGAGAATTCTTATTTAAATCATCCAAAAACTGCGGTAAAAAATGCTAAAAAGTATTTTAATATTAATGAAATGGAAGAAGATATAATAAGAACTCATATGTTTCATCATGTTTTGGCTAAAAAAATATGTCCTTTAATTAATATTAAAGAACATGCTAAGATAAGTGAGAATAAACCTAATTATAAAGAATCATGGGTTGTTTCAATAAGTGATATGTTAGTATCTTTTGTTGAATCTTTTAGATTTGAACCATCATATATTGTAAATATGAGTTTATTAGTAATCATGAGCTTATTTACAATAAAATGGTAAAGAAATATTCATACAGAAATGTATGAATTTTCAATACAAAAATATGTTTGTTTCACAAAATGATAATGTCAAACTGAAAAACAATCAGGTAGACATTCAGAATTGAATGTTCCACTTTTATTATATGAAGATTTCTCTTCTAGATACACAATAACATAAATTTTAAAAAAAGTCAAAAAACACTTGTATATAAATATTAAAGTATTATATAATACAAATAGAAAGCAAAAAGAAGAATAGTAATTAAATTAATTATATATAGAGAACTAGTGGTTGGTGTAAACTAGTAATAATATTTAATGAATCTACTTCTTAGTGAAGTTAATAGCTTCCGGGAAAACCCGTTATAGAATTAAGTTAAAAATAGGATGGCACCGTCATTTAAAGACTCCTTTAAATATGGTGTCTTTTTTGTTAGAAAGGATAAATATGAGAAAGGAAACAATAGAAGTTGGAAGTAAATGGAAACATTTTAAAGGATTTATACTTGAAGTAAAATTAATTGCCAAACATACTGAAACTTTAGAAGATATGGTAATATATGAACACTCGGGTGAGTTATGGGCAAGACCTATTAG
The DNA here is from genome assembly GCA_934096405.1 of uncultured Bacilli bacterium. Classification (GTDB taxonomy): domain Bacteria; phylum Bacillota_I; class Bacilli_A; order RF39; family UBA660; genus CAKOLN01. The sequence goes on along the minus strand of CAKOLW010000021.1, from coordinate 14,157 downwards.
TATATTTTTAAGTGATGAAGATATAAGTAGTAGAAGTGATAATATAACGAAACAAAAATATAGATTTGAAAGGATAGATTAAGATGATAGATATTAATTTAATAAGAGAAAATAGAGATATAGTAAAAGAAAATATAAAGAAAAAATTTCAAGATGTTAAATTGCCTTTAGTAGATGAAGTATATAATTTAGATATAGAGTATAGAAATACTAAAGTTGAAGCTGACAATTTAAGAGGAGAAAAAAATAAACTTAGTGGACAAATAGGTTTACTTATGAGAGAAGGTAAAAAAGAAGAAGCTGAAACTATTAAAAATCAAGTAAGTGAAATGAATGATAGAATAAAAGAGTTAGAAGAAAAAGAAGAATCTTTAGAACCTAAAATTAGAGAAATAATGTATAAAATTCCTAACATAATTGATAAAAGTGTACCAATTGGAAAAGATGATACAGAAAATGTAGAAATAGAAAGATTCGGTGAACCTGTAGTGCCTTCATATGAAATACCATATCATGCAGATATAATTGAAAGTAAAATGGGACTTGATAAAACGAGTGCTGGTAGAACTAGTGGTAATGGTTTTTATTACTTAATGGGTGATATAGCAAGACTTCATTCTGCGATGTTAAGCTATGCAAGAGATTTTATGATTAATAAAGGATTTACTTATTGTATACCACCATTTATGATAAGAAGTGATGTTGTTAATGGTGTAATGAGTTTTCAAGAAATGAATGATATGATGTATAAAATAGAAAATGAAGACTTATATTTAATTGGAACTAGTGAACATTCAATGATAGGTAAATTTAAAGGACAAATAATTGATGAAAAAGAATTACCTTTGACTTTAACAAGTTATAGTCCTTGCTTTAGAAAAGAAGTAGGAGCACATGGAATAGAAGAAAGAGGCTTATATAGATTGCATCAATTTGAAAAACAAGAGATGGTGGTACTATGCAAAAATGAAGATGGTATGGATTGGTATAATAAAATGTGGAGTTATACAGTAGAATTTTTTAGGAGTTTAAATATACCAGTTAGAACTATTGAATGCTGTAGTGGGGATCTTGCTGACTTGAAAGAAAAATCATGTGATGTGGAAGCCTGGAGCCCAAGACAACAAAAATATTTTGAGGTTGGTAGTTGTTCAATATTAGGAACAGCACAGGCAAGAAGATTAGCAATTAGAAGTAAAGGAGAAAGTGGTACTAAGTATGTTACTACTTTAAATAATACAGTATTAGCAAGTCCTAGAGGTTTAATTGCATTTGTTGAAAATAATTATAATGAAGATGGAAGTATAACTATACCAGAAACATTAAGACCTTATATGGGTGGTAAAGAACGAATATAATGTAAAGTGTTAATAACTTTACATTTTTAATTTACAAATCTTAACAATTATGCTATAAATAAAATAGGAGGGTAAGATAGTGAGAAAAATAGAAATTATTGATGAATTAAAGGCTTTTCCTATTGGAGGTAATCCTGAAACTGGTTTAGAAGTATTATCTAAAGCAGAAGTTGTTTCATATTTAGCAAGGTTTCAAGATGAATTTAATTTTATTGAAAATTTAGACGATAGAGAAAAAGTGGTTAGACAATTATATTCTAAATTATTAGAAAGTGATTTACCAAATATAGTAGAAGCTGCTAGAAATTTAAAAGTTAGTTTAGACTTTTTAAATGATTACAATAAAATTCAAATGATAAAAGAAACAAATGGTAATTACAATAAAGCATATCAAACATTAGCTGAAATGTTGGATCTTGATCAAAATAAGAAAAATAGTTTATAAATTAAAGGAAAGAGGTAGAAATTATGGGATTTATTAAAGCATTTAGCGGAGCACTTAGTGGCACTTTGGCAGATCAATGGAAGGATTTTTATAAGCCAAGAACTGATGTAACTGCAACAGCAGGGTTATTTCCAGCAGTAAAAGTTGGAGAAAATAATGGAAGAGGAGAAAATACCAAAGGTAATGATAATATTATTACTAATGGAAGTAAAATAGTAGTACCTGAAGGAACAGCATTAATCACAATGCAAGATGGTGCGATTACTGGTTTTATTGCTGAACCAGGTGGATTTATATTTAATAGTGAAGATGTTAATTCACAAAGTTTATTCGCAGGTGATGGATTTGTTTCATCATTAGTAAAATCTACATGGGAAAAAGTTAAATTTGGTGGTGTTCCAGGTAGTGAACAATTAGCATTTTATGTAAATTTAAAAGAAATACCAAATAATAGATTTGGAACACAATCTGAAATATATTGGGATGATGCATATTTTGGAACACAAGTAGGATGTTTAACAAGAGGAACATATACTTTAAAAATAGTAGATCCATTATTATTTGTTAAAAATTTTGTACCAACTATGTATTTACAAGCAGATGCACCAATATTTGATTTTGCAGATATGGATAATGATGCAGGTAGTCAATTATTTAATGAAGTAGTTGGAACTTTGTCAGCAGCATTTTCTAATTATACAAATGATCCAAGTAAAGGAAATAGAATTACTAAAATTCAAGGAGATCAAATTGGTTTTGCACAAGCAATGAGTCAAGCAGTAGAAGAAGCTTATGGATGGAAGAGTACTCGTGGACTAGAAATAGTTAAAACAGCAATATTAGCTATCGAATATGATGAAGATACTAAAGAATTAATGAAAGATGTTAAGAAAGCAGATGCATTAAGTGGTACTAGAGGTAATTCATTCATGCAACAAGCAGCAGCAAGAGGAATGCAAGCAGCAGGAGAAAATGGTGGAGGATCAGGAATGGCTTTCATGGGAGTAGGAATGAATGCTGCTGGTAATATGATGGGTAATATGCAACAACAAGATAATGGTTCAAGTTATAATCCATCATTTAATCAACAACCAGAACAAGCACAAACAACTCCAAGTGAAGATCCAATGACAAAACTAATGGAAGCTAAAAAAATGTTAGATGCAGGAGTAATAACTGAAGAAGATTATAATAATTTAAAAGCAAAACTATTGGGGTTATAATCATGATAGAGAAAGAAGTAAACGTTAATGAGCCTAAAATCGTTAAGACCGATGAGGGCTCTTCTAACGGTCAAGATAAATGTCCAAAATGTGGAGCAACAGATATAAGTACAAATACAAAGACTGGTAAATTAAGATGTAATTTTTGTAGACATGAATTTGATCCAGAAACGGTTAGTGGAATTGAAAGAGATATAAGTAAACTTTCAGGAGAAATTATTGGTAGTGGAGCAACAGATATAATCGCAGATACAAAAGATGTATTGACATTTAAATGTTCAAGTTGTGGAGCAGAGGTAGTAATAGATACAGAACATAGTTTACAAGCAAGATGTCACTGGTGTAGAAATACTTTGTCAGTAAATGAACAAATACCAAATGGTGCTGTACCAGATGTAGTACTTGCATTTAATGTAACCAAGGATGATGCAAAAAAGGAAATCGAAAACTTTGTTGGAAAAAGAAAATTCTTTGCACATCCTAAATTTAGACAGGAATTTACTACTGAAAACATAATGGGTGTATATTTTCCATATATGTTAGTAGATGCAAATACACATGTTAACTATAGTGGTCAAGGAGAAATACAAAAACGAAAATATTATGTAGGAAGTGGAGATAATCAAGAAACAAGATATGATGCAGATGTATATCATGTTGAAAGAGAATGTGATCTAACAATAAATGGGTTAAGTATTGAATCTAATAGTGATAGATTAAATTCTGGTGATAAAACGAAAACGAATAATATAATAAATGCAATCATGCCTTTTGATGTAGAAAATGTAAGTAAATATAATGCTAATTACTTAAAAGGCTACACTTCTGAAAGAAGAGATATTAATACAAATGATTTAAAATCATTGGTAGAAATACAAGCTAAAGATATAGCAAGACATTCACTAAATAATACTTTAAAAGAATATGATCGTGGAGTTAATTGGAATAAGGAAGAATTAAATTTAAAAGGAATACAGTGGCAATCAGCATATCTTCCAGTTTGGCTTTATAGTTATTTAGAAGTTAAAGGTGATAAGAAATTACTTCATTACGTAGCAGTTAATGCGAGAACAAAAGAAACTATGGGTAGTGTTCCTATTCATATGCCTAAATTAATATTAGTATCAGCATTAATAGAAATTCTATGTGTATTTTTAATGCTTTATGTTGATTGGGATTATAGTTGGTTATTTTTATTAGGTGGTATCATTTATTATTTTGTAATGTATTCTAGATATAGAAATAATGATGCAAGACATACATATGAAACTGATACTAAAACTGAAATATTGAATTTAAGAAAAGCAGATGATTATATAGAAACTAAGAAAGGATTAACTAGTCAATATATAAGTGGAGTAAATAATACTAGAGTAGATGGAAAAAATGTATCAAGTAAAGCAATGGGAATAGGAAATAAACTAGCGAATGAGTTTGTTGAAAACAATGCACTAGCAAGTTTAATTAAAAATCAAATAGATAAAAAAGATAAAAATGATTAAATTAATAAAAAAGTTTTTAATCAATAATTAATAATCACTTACATATAATTATGTAGGTGATTTATTTTGAAAAAATATTTTGAATATATAGGATTACTTGCACTAACCTTATTTAGTTTTTATTACACTGATAAAGTTACTAGAATAATGAATGATAAAGATCCGATAATGATTAGTATAAAAGAATATAAAGATAATAGTAAGGAAACTTGCAAAGAGGGTTATTATACTAATGATGGAGTAGTATTAGGAGTAAATGGTAAAATAGTAAGTGTAAATGAATCTTATTCAAATATGGTAGGTAAAGGGTATGATGAATCATTAATGGTATTTGAAGAAATAAAATGTAGTGTGAATGCTAATAATACATTAGATAATTATATTATTAAAGGAAATGAAGTTAAAAATAGTGTTAGTTTATTTATAGAAGTAAAAGATTTAAGTTTATTAGAAAAAATAATTTATATTGCTAATAGAAATGATACTAAATTAAATATTTTAACTAATGGAAAAACTTTAGAAAAAAGTAAAGAATATTTTAAAAATCTTTATATTGAAGGATACGATATAATATATAATGGAAATGATGCTGAAGATTTAAAACTTTATATAAAAACTATAAAATCATTTGATAAAAATAATAGATTACTTTGTATGAGTTATAATAATATAGACAATAAAGAAATATGCAGTAAAGAAAAAATAAATACATTAAAAACAAATTATGTTTATGATAAAAATTTATTAAATAATACTATTAAGTCATTTGAAAAAGGTGGTTTTTACATTTATAAAGAGAATAATGTTTTATTAAAAGAATTAAGTAGTTTGATTAATTATATTAATGGTAAAAATTTAAATATAGTAAGTGCATCTGATATTATTGAATAAAAAATGTATAAAATAAATTACAAAAAATAGTCGAAATATGTTGACTATTCTTTTATTTTGTAGTATAATCATACCAGAAATTCACAAAGGGGGTAAATTTATGAATAGTGAATTATTAAAGAAACTTATTGAGATTAATAAAGAAAATCGAAAAAAAATAGAAGAATTAAGGTTGGAGTATGCAGAACTTTCTGATATTGAGAGAAAACAAACTTCTAAAGATTTAAAAAGGATAAAAGAAATCAGAAAAGAGCTTGAGGATTTAAGTAGATATGAAGAATTAGATAAGGATTTAAAACATCTTAATACTTTAAAAACTCATATTAAATCTTATGAAAAAACTCTTGGAGTAGTTGGAGATAGTGATAAGCTTAAGAAAGAATTACTTGAAGATAAAATACGTGAATTAAAAGAAGAAACAGAAATTTTTGCTGATGGCTTAGCTGAAAAATATTCAGTATTAGTTAGCGAAAGAGAAGAAAAATTAGCTAAAGAACAAGAAAGAAAAGCTAAGGAAGAAGCTAAAGAAGAAAACAAAAATAATAAAAAGAAAGTCAATAAAAAAGCTCTTATACTAGCAGCTATCGCAGCTTTAGGTATTGGTACAACTAGTTATGCTATTGGTAAAAATAGTGGAAAGAGTAAAAATGCGTCTACTATGGAATCAGTAGATAATACTCAAGTTAAAGAAGAAGTAATGTCTGAGACAACAGTTAATAAGAAGTCTGAATTAGAAGAAAGAATAACTTTTGAACAAGAAGATAAAAATAAATATTCATTTACTGATATTAATGATGAAGAACAAGTTAATGAAAGAGCTTATGAAGTCATTAAATATTTAGATGAAAACTTAAAAGAACATGATTACACTGTTGATGAAGTATCTAACATAATTAGATGGATTAATGGTGGTAATGTTGATAGCGTTGAAATAGATGATGCATTTTATGCAATTTCTAGAGTAGAAGATATAATGAATAAAGAAAATCTAGAAGAAGTTAAAAATACATTTGATGTAAGTAAATTATTCTTAGATAATACAAGAGGACAAAAATTAGCTAGTCAAATATATAATTCTAGAAAAGCTTTAAGAGAAACTAAAGGAACTGAAGAATTTAATAAGAATGCAGAAGATTTTGCTAAATTAATTATAAATTCTTGGTTATTAAACGGAACAAATGGTGTACAAAGTGCTTATTCAATTGAAAAAGCAGGTATGAAAACATTAATAGATACTTACTTTATTAATACTTATGCTTATATTAATGTTCCAGTTAATGTTAAAATTAATGTAGGCGGTATGGAAAGTGAATTTAACTTAGATGATGTTGCTGTTAGATTAAATGAAGTTCCACTTTGTGATGAAAACGGAAAACTTGATGAAAACGCTATGGATAAATTTTCATCAGACTTCAATGATATGATAGAAACAGCAAAACAAGTAAAAGAAAACAGTAATGGTTTAACATTACATAAATAGTTTAGGGGGAATAGATTATGTATAATACAGAGAAAAATCCAGGATTTAATTTAAAAGATATAATAATTAAAGCTATATTCTTAGTATTATTTATATTATTATTGGTTTGGTTATTTCCAAAAGTTCCAAATATGAAACCATTCTATAGTAATGTATTTAGAGAAAACATTAAATATATGCAAGATGCTGCTGAAAGTTATTATACAACAGAAAAATTACCTAAGAATATAGGTGATACTGCAGAAATGACGTTACAAGATATGATTGATAAGAATTTAATCTTACCTTTCGTAGATGAAGATGGTAATTCTTGTGATACTAAGAAATCATATGTTGAAGTTAAGAAAAATAAAAATGATTATACTTTAAAAGTTAATCTAGTATGTCCTAATGAAGAAAACTTTGTTGAAAAGACTTTAGGATGTTATGAATACTGTGAAGATTGTAAAGAAGAAGAGACAAAACCAGTAACTGCATTAGAATATCAATTTAAACAAACTGGTTCTAAAGATGCTAGTTATTATTCTTGTCCAGATGGTGGTACATTAACTAATGGTGTATGTAACATTTATACAACTAATAAATATAAAGCTACTATTACCACTACAAAGGGAACATCTTATTGTAAAAATGGTGGAGTATTAAAAGATGGTAAGTGTTATATAACTAAAACTACATCTTATAAAGCATCAACTAAAGAAGGTTCATATTATTGTCCAGATGGTGGTACATTAAATGGTTCTACATGTTATGTAGGATTAAGTAATACTTATGAAGCAAGTGTTACATATACTTGTCCAAAAGGCGGTTATGTAAGTGGATCTAAATGTATAGTTGAAGAAGATGTTAATGGAACAAGTTATAGTGCTAAAACAACTTATTATTGTCCAAATGGAGGAAGCTTAAGTGGATCTAAGTGTATTACATCAAAAGGTACTCAAGGGTCAAGTTATCCAGCAACTAAGAAAACAACAGGTGGATATCTAGGAGGACCATTTACAACTAAACCAGCTGGTGCAACTTGTACAACAACTAGACAAAGAGCATGTTCAACATGTACTAAGTTTGTAACTGTTTATACAGCATGTACTGTACCAGAAAAAACAACTTATTCTTGTCCAAATGGAGGAAGTATAAGTGGAACAACATGTTATATTTCTGGAACAAGTGAAAAGAGTTATGCGGCTTCAAGCAAGTTATCTTGTCCAAATGGAGGAAGTTTAAAAGGTTCTAGATGTGTAGAAGATTCTTATACTGAAATCTCTGCTTACCAAGCAACTAAGATATATAATTGTCCAAACGGAGGAGCTTTAAGTGGAACAACATGTAAAGTTACTGGAAGTAGAACTTATAATGCTACTAAGTCACAAGGTGAACAATATTGTCCAAATGGAGGAACACTTTCAAATGGTCAATGTGTTAAAACTGAAACAACAAGTTATGCAGCTTCTGTAACTGATGGAACAAGTACTAAGACATGTCCAGATGGCGGTTCATTAAAAGATGATGGTTATTGTTATGTTAACAAATTATCTAAATCTTACAATGCTACTTTAAATACTAAAAAACAATATTATACTAACTATAAATGGAGTAGAGAAGAATCTTTACCTGGATGGACTAGAACTGGTGAAACAAGAACAGTAACAGTTGAAAACACAAATAGTAATAAACAAAAATAAAGAGCAAATCAGCTCTTTATTTTTTTATTAAAATCAAACATTGATTGTTCATACTTATTATCTCCTGGATGATAATAAACACTATTTTTAATATTATCTGGTAAATACTGTTGTTTTACCCAATGATTTTTATAATTATGAGGGTATTTATATAAGTTTTCATTAAAAGTTCTAATATGCTTTGGAACTCTACCAACATTACCTTTCTTTAAGTCATTTAATGCGGCTTGATAAGTCTGCTCATTTGTATTACTTTTTGGACTTAAAGCCATATCAATAACTGCTTGTGTTAATGGTTTATATAATTCTGGTAATCCTAATCTTTCTGCACTTTGAATTGCTGTTAGTACTTTGATAGGCATAGTAGGGTTAGCAAGACCTATATCTTCATATGCAATTACTAACATTCTTCTATATAAAATATCAAAATCTCCTGCTTCAATTAGTCTCATTAAATAATGTACTGATGCATCAACATCGCTTCCTCTTATACTTTTTTGAAATGCACTAATAACATTATAATAACCATCCTCATTTTTATCATGAAAGAAATTAACATTACTATTTATAGTTTTAATATCATCTATAGTAAAACTTTTACCAAAACCATTATAACAAAACTCAATAAGATTATAAGCATATCTTAAATCTCCATCACTTTGGTTAGCTATATATCTTTTAACTTCATCACTTAACTCAATATCGTTATATACTTCTTTAACACGATCAAGTGAATTAAAAATATCTTCACTAGTAATTGACTTCAATTCTACCATTTGACATCTACTTCTTATTGCTTGGTTTATTGAATGAAAAGGATTACTATTAGTTAAACCAATTAAAATAATTTTGCCACTTTCAATGTAAGAAAGTAATAAATCTTGTTTATCTTTATTCATTCTATGTATTTCATCAACAATTAATACTAAATCATCATACATTTTAGATTCTTCAAATACAATTTCAAAATCTTTCTTAGAATTAATTGTAGCATTCAATAATCTATAATGAACATTAAGTTCATTCATAAGTACTAAAGCTAACGTAGTTTTACCAGAACCACTGTTGCCATAAAAAATCATATTAAACAATTTACCATTTTTAACTAAGTTATTTAATAGTTTATTATCTCCAACAATATGTTTTTGTCCTACAACATCTTCTAATTTTTTAGGTCTTAATTTTTCAGTTAAAGGCTCCATTTAAATCACCTAAAAGTATTGTATCATAATAATTGACTTTTAACTAGATTTAAGTTAAAATAACCATTACTTGGTGATTTTATGATGTTATTTGATTTAAATAATAATAAAAAGAAGGAAAGAATAATTCCTGAATTTAAAATAAGTGATAATACATTAGATTTTATTCTAGAAAGAATTGATAATAGTGACTTTTTAGAAGAAAAAACTATTTTAGAGTTAAAAAGATTATTACAAAAATATGATTTTAGAAGATTAGAAAATATTTTAATAAAGAATTTTATAATTGCTAAAAATTGTGTTGGTTATTGTAAAAATTTTAATGTTATTCTTAATAAACCATTATTAGAAAGTAGTTTTATAGATTTATGTGTAGTAGATAATAATATATATAATAATCTTACTCAAAAAAACATATATATTTTATCTTCTTTATTTCATGAATTAGGACATATACATCAAAGAGAGTGTAATCTAAATGGTAAATATACAGAAGATGAATATTACACTATTATTGATTATTTATATTATATAGGTGAAAAGGTAAGAATGGGTAATATAAATAAATATCATTTATATCCTAAATTAATAAAAGGTGTATTAGGCAATAAAATTTATGCTGATCATCATAATATATTTCCAGATGAACTGCATGCAGATGGTTTTTCTATTAATATACTTGACGAAATTATAAGTTACACATATAATCGTGAAGAATATAAATATTTTGAAGTTCTATTATTAAAAGAATTATTAAGTAAATATAAATTTGGCAATAATGTAATAAATCCAATGAACAGTTTCTGTAGTATGTTTGGATTAACTGGTCTTTATAATGATTTAGCTACCCATGTTAATGTATTAAGTGAAAGAGAAAGAGTTCTATATGGATTAAGTTCTGATGAAAACGAAATAAATAAGCAAATAAGCATGATGTTAAATCATAATCATATAGTAAAATATAGTGAACTTGCTAAAACTAAAAAATTAAAAGTTAGAAGTATGATGTAGGAAAAGATAACTTATAATAATTGACTTTGATATATAAGTAATATAAAATAATTTTTACAGGTGCTTTTATGATTAAAGAAAATACTAAATTGTTTATATTAGATAACTTAAATAAAAGAGATTTTTTAACTGAAGAATTTCTTAATGAATTACTTGCTGAAGGAAATACACTTGATATAACTAATGATATTATAAAAAGAATGGATGATTATTATAAATACTACGATTATGTTAATTATTATATGTCAATATTACTAAGTCGTTATAAAATAACAAAAAAAGAAATAATATCTCCATTAGAAAGGTTTTATAAGAAAATTAAATTAGAACTAATATATAGAGAATATGATTTTAGTGAATTTACAGATAAAGAAAAATTTTTATATGGAATGACAAAAGATAAAGATGTAATAAATAATCAGGTAAACACTATTTTAAATTCTTGAGATATTGATTTTGTTGATAAGATTAGATATGAAATTAGTAAGCATAATAATATTTTACCTCATAAATATTTAAATCATTTTAAATAGGACTTGTTTATTTGAGTAAAATATATTAAAATATTATATGAGGGATGAAAAATGGAAATAGTATTAATAATTATAGCTGTTCTTTTAATAGCGCTTGTATTACTTCAAAGTAACAAAGCAAGTGATGCAGGTCAAATAATAACAGGTGGAAATAACTTGTTAATGGGACAAATGAAAGAAAGAGGAGCAGAAAAATTTATAACTAGATTAACTTATGTATTAGGATTCTTATTTATAGCAATTTCATTATACTTAAGTATATAGTTATTTGGGTAAGTGTAGACTTATCCTTTTATTTTTGATAAAATTGTTATGGTGAACATAGTATGAAAGAAGAGATATTAAGTATATTAAAAAAAGAAAATGGAAAAAAAATGGATCCTATAGACATAGTAAAAAAGCTTAAAAAAGTATATAGTACAGAAGATTTAAAAAATGTACTAGATGTTTTATATGAATTAGTTAATGAAGGAGAAATAGTATCTTGTAAAAAGAATACATTTAAAATAGTAACTAATGAATACATTAAAGCACCTATAGAAAGAGTACAAAGTGGTAATGGATGGTTACTTTTAAGTACTGGAGATATATTTATAGATAAAAAGAATATGATGGATGCCAATGATGGAGATATATGTCTATGTGAAACATTTAAAAGATTTGGTAAATTAGAAGCAAGAGTAAAAAGAATAATAGAAAGAAATTTACCACTTGGAGAGATAATAGAAGAAAATGGTATAACGTACATAAAGATGTTAAAAGAATATCCTTTGAATGTAGTATTACTAGAAAATAAAGATTTACCTGTAGTAGATGGAGAAATTGTTAAAGTAAAAAGTGTTAAAGAAGATAAAGATAATATATATGTTAAAGTAGTAGAAAAAGTAGGACATAAAAATAGTCCAGATATAGACACTTTAAAAATAATGGCTGAATTAGGAGTACCAGTAGGATTTAGTGAAGAAACTAAAAATGAAGTTAAATCTTTACCTATGGAAGTATTAGAAAGTGATTATAAAGGAAGAGTAGATTTAACAGATAAAATAATATTTACTATTGATGGAAAAGATACTAAAGATATAGATGATGCAATTAGTTTAGAAATACTAAATAATGGAAACTATTTATTAAGAGTATCTATCGCAGATGTAACTAACTATGTTAAATTTGGAAGTGCATTATTTAATGATGCTTATAATAAAGGTAACTCTACATATATGGCAGATAAAGTAGAACCTATGTTACCAGTAGAGCTTTCTAATGGAATATGTTCTTTAAATCCAAATGTATTAAGATGTGCAGTAACTACAGAAATGGAAATAGATAAGAATGGTAACTTTATTAAAAAAAGTATATATCCTAGTATAATTAAATCTAGAAAGAAAATGAATTATGATGATGTAAACACTATTTTAGATGGGGGACATGTAGAAGGTTATGAAGAATTTGAAAGTATTCTTCTTGATATGTTAGAATTATCTAAAATACTTAAGAAAAGAAAAAAAGAACGTGGTGAGATAGAATTCATTAGTGATGAAATTAAACTTATAGTTGATGAAAATGGTAAATTAATTGAAATAAAGAAATTTAAAGATGGTTTAGGTGAAAGATTAATTGAAGACTTTATGATAGCTAGTAATGAAACATCTATTGAATTATTAACTAAAGAATGTAATTATGGAATATACAGAATACATGGTAAACCAAGTCCTAAGAAAATAGAAGAATTTATGAATTTTGTAAGTACTTTGGGTTATCAAGTAAAAGGTAAATTTGATTATTCTAATATTAATAATAAAGATATACAGAATATATTAGTTAGTTTAAAAGGCGTTAAAGATGAAGAATTATTAAATAGAAAACTACTTAGAAGTATGCAAAAGGCTATTTATTCAACTGAAAATATTGGACATTTTGGTTTAGGTAGTAAAAAGTATACTCATGAAACAAGTCCAATTAGAAGATTCTCAGATTTATTATTACATTATATGATAAAGATAGTTATATTTAAATGGAATATGGGTGTAACATTAGATAAAATTACTAGTGGATTAAGTGAAGCATGTGATCATATAAGTATGACTGAAAGAAGAAGTGATGAATGTGAATATCAAGTAAATGATATGAAAATTGCTGAATATATGGAAAATCATATAGGAGAAGAATATGAAGCAAGAGTAAGTGATTTACTTGAGAAAGGTTTCTTTGTAGAAACAACTAATTATATAGAAGGATTTGTAAGTTTAGATACTATAAATGATTATTATACTTTAAGTGATAATAAACTATTTTATACAAATAGAAAGAAACAAATAGCTTTAACTATTGGAGATAAAATTAAGGTTAGATGTATAGCTGCTAATAAAGAGACTAGACATGTAGATTTTATGCTTATAGAAAAATTGTAAAAAAATAAAAATGTAAATATATTTGAATGTACTATGAAAAGTTGAAAATATGAATTATAAAATTACAACAATAAAAAAATTAAAAGAAGAGAAAAATAATTAAAGATTATAGAATAGAGTTCTTTCTGAAATAGATAAAAACGCTATTAAAAGTTATTGTGGGTTCACAATGTTTATGAAATTGAATTACCTTATTGCGATATAGGTGGCGTGTGTGGAAAAGACAAAAAATGCAAGTTTGCTCAATCGTCAAGAGTATTTTCACAAAATGGGTACGCATTAACATTAACAGCAAATAATACATCGGATAATTTTAAAATATTAGTAGAGGTGGATTAGAATAATGATTAGAAAAATCACTTCAAAAGAAGCTTGGAGATTAATGGGATTCTCGGATGAAGAATATGAGAGAGCATATAGAG
>CAKOLW010000020.1 GCA_934096405.1 uncultured Bacilli bacterium | reverse complement strand
ACTTTTCATATAGTCAATTTATAGAAGCAAAGAAATTTTTAAAAGGTGAAGATGGTATGATTGAAAGATTAGAAGAAATATTTAGTGAATTATATATTGAATGTATTAATACAAATATTGTAGAAAAAAAGAAAAAATCTAAAAAACAAGTTAAGAAAAAACAAAGGCATCAAAAAAGTAATTGATGTCTTTTTTAGGTACAAAAACACTAAAAAACCACGGTAAATGACGGTTTATGCCAATATAAAAAGGTTCATATTTAAAGGATTTAACACAATTTGGGCTTTTCTAACTGAAGAGAGCAGACCCCCCTGAAGAGAGCAAAAAATCTCATTATTACTCTGATTAGTGTTTATAAGAATTTGTGAGCACTTTGCTCAAATTTTTAAAATCACATGATTATTGCAGACATTTAAGATATAAAGTAGTATAATTAAACCATAGATTTTTTTCTTTTGGAAGGAGGAATTGTATGAATGAAATAGTACCGAAGTTTAATGATTCTTTAGTGATTGATTCTTCGGATATAGTGTGTGATTATTTAGAATTAGGAATTGACAGTATTTTAGAAAATAATGGTTTAAAGGAAATACCAATTATTAAAACTTTTATAAGCATTGGAAAAATTACAAACAACATCAGAGAAAGAAATCTTATGAAGAATCTTGCAATCTTTTTAAATGAACTTAATAGTGGAAGTATTGATAAAGAAAAACTTAATAAACATAAAGAAGAATTAAAACAAGATCGAAAAAAAGCTGAAAAAGAATTAGGACGGGTTTTAATTATTCTTGAACAAACAATTGATAACATTAAATCATCGATATTAGGTAAATTATATAAAGCATACATTAATCAAGAAATAGATTGGAATTTATTTATTGAATATACTGAAATAACAAATAGATTGTATGTAAATGATTTAAATGTTTTGTCACTTATTTTTAAAAAGCAATTAAGTGATACTTCAAATAGAAATGATTTATACAAAATAGAACGATTAAATTCTTTAGGAATTATTAATCTTGCACCTATGTCTATATTTATTGGTAGTACTGGAAGTAGGCAAGATAGTTATGTAACTATGAATAGCATAGGAGAAGTATATGCAAGTATAATTTTTTAAATAATTAGGAGTTTAAAAAAGAATTACGAAAAGAAAATAAATGAGAATATTAAAAGAAATGAAAAATACTTAAAAGAATTTGAAAACTGTCTAAATAAAGATGGATTAAGAAATAAAATTATAAAAAAACACCTAGGTAATGCATCTCTCTTCATAAATAATTATTTAAATTATCATGTTATAATAAAGGCTGAAGATGGTCTTGGTGAAGTATTTATGTTTTTAGATGATTGGTTTATAAGAAAGTATATATGGTCAACAAGAAATTCTTTGAAAGAAACCGCAACTAGTCTCAAGAAATTTTATCAATTCATGTATGAAAACAATTATGTTGATATAGATGACTTTACAGAAACATTTTCATTTATAAAAAATAATATGGACGATATATTAGAACACGTTGACGAATATAACAATTTTGACGAATTTGACGAAGAAGATTACTTTGATATATTTAACCAAAAAAATACTAGGTGGTTATTAAATTGATTTACATTGCAGGAGATGCACATAGAGATTTTTCAAGACTTTATAATTTAAAAGAAACCGAAGAAGATATGTTAATAATTTTAGGGGATGCCAGTATAAATTATTATCTTGATGATGAAGATATTAAGTATAAAGAATATTTAAAAAGATTTAAAATTTAATTATTTTGCATAAGAGGTAATCATGAAGAAAGATCTGAAAACATTAATACTTATAAAGAAATAGAAATGTTTGGAGGAAATGTTTTTATTGAAGAAGAACATCCAAATTTAATATTTGCAAAAGATGGAGATGTTTACAATATTGATGAAAAAAATATTCTTGTAATAGGTGAAGCTTATTCAGTTGATAAAAATTATAAAATAATGTAAGGTTACAAATGGTTTAAAGATGAACAACTAACAACTAAAGAAATGAATGATATTAATAAAAATGAAGATGTTATTTGCCCTAAATGCAATTCAAATAATATAGTGATGCAAAAAGGGTATGAATATAATATTTATGGATTAGATGGAATTGCTATTATCTGTAATAAATACAAAAAAGAAAAAGTAAAACTAAAAGAACCTACAACGCAAATTGTAGATTCTTTTTTATTATTCAACTGTAACACTTTTAGCTAAATTTTTTGGCTTATCAATATCATTACCTCTCAACTTTGCAATCTCATATGCAAGCATTTGTAAAGGTACTATAGTTAGAATAGGTTCAAGTATAGGATTAACTTTTGGAATAAGAATAAGTTCACTATAAACCCCGTCATTTTCTACTTCTTTATTTGTTACAAGAATAGTATAAGCTCCTCTTGCATTAACTTCTTTAGCATTACTAATTGTCTTTAAATATAAATCTTTATCAGTCGCAATTGCCACAACCGGAGTACCATCATTAATTAATGATATTGTACCATGTTTTAACTCTCCAGCTGGATAAGCTTCACTATGTATATAACTAATCTCTTTTAATTTAAGACTTCCTTCCATCGCAATAGCATAGTCAACACCTCTACCAATAAAGTAAATATCTTCTTTTCTATAAAGTTTAACTGCTAAATCTTCATAATTCTTATTAACTAAATTTTCAATATAATAAGGTAACATATTTATCTCTTCTTTACTAACAATAGCATTACTATTCTTAATTGCTAGTAATATTAAAGTAGCAACCTGTGATAAATATGCTTTAGTAGTCGCAACTGCAATTTCAGGACCTGCTAAAGTATAAATAACATTCTTACAAATTCTAGCAATACTACTACCTTTAACATTAACAATACCTAAAGTGTCTATTCCACTTTCATTAGCCAAATTGACACATTTCTTAGTATCAGCAGTTTCACCACTTTGACTGATGGCTATAACTAATGTTTTGTTATTATAAAAATGTTTTTTATATTGGTATTCACTAGCAATCTCAACATTAACTTTAATATTAACAAGTTCTTCAATAGCCCTTGCACCAACTAATCCTGCATGATATGCACTTCCACATGCAACAATATCAATAGAATCATATTTACTTAAATCAAAATTTATTTCATTTTCACAAGTTCGCTTAATAATATCAGCTTCTTCATGCATTTCTTTAAGCATATAAGTTTCATAGCCATTTTTCTCAACTAAATTACTTTCACCATCAAAAGTTAAAATATTTTTATTAACTTTCTTACATTTATTATTATAAACTACAACTTCACTATTACTTAAGCAAATAATCTCATCATTATCTAAATCTATATATTTATTAGTATACTTTAATATTGAAGGTACATCACTAGCAATAAAATTTTCACCACTACCTATACCTACAATTAAAGGGCTATCTTTTCTAATTGCATAAATCTTATCAGGCTCATTTGAATTTATAATTCCAAAAGAATAACTACCTAAAAATCTCTTACTTGCTTCACTTAAAGTCTTTATCATATTTTTATTTTGACTATACAAATAATTAATATAAGCTCCCGCAACCTCAGTATCTGTATCACTAACAAAACTGCATCCATTATTTAAAAGTTCATTCTTAATCTCCATAAAATTCTCAATAATACCATTATGTACTAAAGTAATATTTCCTTGAGAATGTGGATGAGCATTAATTTTAGTTGGTTTACCATGAGTAGCCCATCTAGTATGTCCAATTGAAACATAAGACTTTTCATCATTAATTAGTTTTTCTAAATTACTAATTCTTCCTACTTCTTTCTTTATAATAATTTCATTATTTTCTAAAAATGCTATACCAGCACTATCATAACCCCTGTATTCTAGATGTTTTAAGCCATCAATAACTTTTTCTATCGCATCTTCTTTATGGCTTACACATCCAATAATTCCACACATAATTTAAATTCCTCCATACAAAAAAATTCTATGAAGTACCCTTTGTTATAATATTAATTTTATTTTTTAAAATACTTCTAACGATCATTTAACCGTAACAGCATCCGCCGAAATTTCGATAACTGTTATCCTCGTCAACCATTTAAGGTTCTGGCGCTAAATATGAATAAAACTCCTTTCAAACTCATACCTTTCACATCAATTATAATATGAAACAAATAAAAAAATCAACTTATTTAAATTTATCTTGACAATTGAATAGCCATTCAACTATAATTATATTAGTTGAATAAATACTCAACTAAAGGAGACAATATGAGCAATAATGAATATAATTGTGATTGTAATATAATACATAAAGAAGCAGTTAATCAAACCAAAGAAAGGATGTTAGATGACATCACTTTAACTAAAGTAGCTGATTTCTTTAAAATATTAGGGGATCCTACAAGAACCAAAATTTTATGTGCTTTAGATAACAACGAAATGTGTGTATGCGATATAGCGAATGTTTTAAACATGACTAAATCAAGCATTTCTCATCAACTTAACACATTAAGGCAAAACAATATAGTCAAATCCAAAAAGATAGGTAAAGAAGTTTTTTATACTTTAGATGATGAACATGTAACTGAAGTATTTGAAGTAGCATTAAGTCATATTGGACATAAGAAAGGTATTAACAATGAAGAAATATAAATATAATATAAATAATTTAGATTGTGCCAACTGTGCTAGAGAAGTAGAAGAGTCATTAAATAAAAATAAAGACTTTAAAAATGTAATAGTAAATTTTAATACAAAAAAACTATCATATGAATCAGATAAAGAATTTACTATCAATGAATTAAACAAGTTAGTGAAATCTATTGAACCAAATGCAAACATTTCAAAAGATGTTGTAGAAGAAAAGAAAGAGTTTCATGCTTGGGTTCTTATACTAGCAACTATCTTAGGTATAATCGCATGTTATTCAAAACTAACTAAAAATATAAAATTAGTTTTATACATAATAAGTTATGTATTACTTCTTTATAGAACATTTATAAATTCAATTAAACTTTTATTTAAAAGTAAAACAATAAATGAAAATTTACTTATAACAGTTTCATGTATAGGTGCTTTCATAATTGGAGAAAGAATGGAAGGATTAATGGTAATTATTCTTTATACTATAGGTAAAATTCTAGAAGAAAAAGCACTTAATAATTCTAGAAAATCAATTCAAGATTTAATGGATTTAAAAGAACCATTCGCAAATTTAAAAACATCAAAAAGTTCTAAGAAAATAAGTGTTGAAGAAATAAAAGTAGGAGATTTACTTATAGTAAAAAAGGGTGAAAAGATACCAGTAGATGGAATTATCTATGAAGGAGAATCACTTTTAGATACATCTTTATTAACAGGAGAATCAGAACCAGTTAAAGTTCAAAAAGGAGATAAATGTCTATCAGGAAGTATTAATACAAGTGATGTAATCATAATTAAAGCAACATCATTATTTGAAGATTCTACAGTATCAAAAATACTTGAATTATTAGAAAGTGCCACTGATAAAAAGACTAAAACAGAAACAATAGTAAGTAAAATAAGTAAAGTTTATACACCTATAGTTTTAATATTAGCTATACTAGTCGCTATATTGTTGCCAGCAATTTCTAGTGTTACAAGAAGTGATGCAATTTACCGTGCATTAACATTCTTAGTTATATCTTGTCCATGTGCCATAGCGATCTCTGTTCCTTTATCTTACTTTACTGGAATAGGAGTATGTAGTAAAAATGGTATTTTAATTAAAGGAAGTAACTATTTAGATAATCTTACTAATTTAAATAATATAATATTTGATAAAACAGGTACTTTAACTAATGGTTCATTTGAAGTAACAGAAATAAATATCATTGATGAAGATGAAAATGATGAATATAATAAAGATAAAATATTAGAAATTCTATTAAAAGGAGAAAACTTATCAAATCATCCACTAGCTAAATCTATTTTAAAATTAACTGATAAAGAAATAGATAGTAGTGAAGTTAAAAACTTTAAAGAAATAAGTGGAAAAGGTATTACATTTACACTAAATAAAAAACATGTTTCAATTGGAAATAAAACACTTTGTAACTGTGGATATGATGCCTTATTACATTTAAATATAGATGGAAAACACATCGCAAGTATTACTATAAATGATGGTATTAAAGAACATGCTGTGGAAACAATCATGCTTTTAAAGGCAAATAATATAAAAACATATATGTTTACTGGTGATAAAAAAGATGTGGCTTTAACAATTGGAAAAAGATTAGGAATAGACAAAATAAAATATGAAATGCTACCTACAGATAAATTTAAAGAATATGAAAGTGTTGCTAAAACTAATGAAACAACTGCTTTCGTAGGTGATGGAGTAAATGATGCCCCAGTATTAAAACGAGCAGACATAGGCATTTCGATGGGTGGAGTAGGTTCTGAATCTGCGATTGAAGCAAGCGATATTGTTCTTATGAATGATGATTTAGATAAAATTCCAATAATGCTAAACATAAGTAAATATACAAGAAAGATAATAAAAGAAAATCTAATTTTTGCAATACTTGTTAAAATAATAATACTAGTTCTAAGTGTACTAGGTAAATCAAATATGTGGATGGCAGTATTCGCAGACACAGGTCTTACATTATTAACAATACTAAATACACTAAGAATTATTAGAAGATATAGATAAACTATGTCTTTTTTCTTTGCCATACACATACACTTTAATATGAAAAATATATTTAAATTTATAATTTTATTTATTAGTGTACCAATATTTACCTATGCATCTAGTACAGATGAGGCAAGAATTGGTAATGAATTATACGATACTTTAGAACTTGCTATTGAAGCTGTAAAACCAAATGAAACAATAACTTTAGTATCAAATGCTTACTTTAAAGAAAGTGTAACTATTAATAAACCAGTAAAAATTAACTTAAATAATCATACTATAAGTGCAGATAAAATGGTATTTAGATTAATTGGCGGTGAATTATATTTAACTGGAAAAGGTGTTGTAAAAGAAGAAAATCCATATTATGGAGCAGTTGTAATAAAAGGTTCATCTTACCAAAATAAAGTTAATTTTAGTGTTCTTGAAGTAGATGAAGACATTACTTTAGAAGGATGGAGTGGAGTTTTTATTGATCAATTGTCAGGTAAAGGATATGGCATAAAAGCAAGTGTAAATGGAATAATCAATGCATTAAGTGATTCAACTGGAGGTTCTGGGATAGGAATATATGTTAATGGAAATATTAAAGATAAAGTAAATTCACCAATAATAATAGTAAACAAAACAGCATCAATAAATTCTACAGGTAATGGTATATATCAAGCTGGATATGCAAGAACAACTATAAATGGTGGTTACATTGAAGGTTATGAATCATCTATTGCAATAAAATCAGGTACATTAACAATAAACGATGGAGAATTTGTATGTAATGGTCCTGATAAAACACCAGAAGCTTCTACTGGAGAAATAGAAGCAAGTGGAGTAGTCTTACAAATTGAATCTAATACTTCTTATGCTGGAAATATGGAAATAACAATTAACAATGGAAGCTTTAAAAGTAAAAATTCTAATACAATTTATGAATATTCAAATAATAACAAAACTAAAGTAATATCTTTTTTAATAAATAATGGGACATTTAGAAGTAGTAATGGTAAAGAAGTATTTAGTTTATCTCAAGATTTTAAAGATAAATTATCTCCATTTATAAATGGTGGTAAATATACAACTGATGTATCTAAATATATAAAAAATAATAAAACACTTACAAAAGATGAATCATACTTTAAAGTAACTGAAACCGTAAGTGGTAAACCAATTGAAAAATCAAAAACCAATACTTTTCCAACGTACTCATACTTCTTAATAATAATTTCTATATTAATAATAGTAATTTATTTTCTAAAAAAATACTTAACTAAAAAGTAGAATATCTTTCTAAATTATGATAAAATTACAAGTATGAGGTAGTTAACATGAATCAAGAAACAATTGGCAAAAAAATAAAAGAACTTAGAATAAAAAACAACTTAACTCAACAAGAACTAGCCAGTAAATTAAATGTAACATATCAAGCAGTAAGTAAATGGGAAAATGGTAAAAATTTACCAGACTTAGTAATACTAACTGAAATATGCAAAATATTTAATATAGATTTAAATGACTTAATAAGTGATAATAAAAAGAAATTCAATAAAAAATATTTATACTTTATAATACCAATTCTATTAATAGCTTTTATATGTATAACACATTGTATATTAAAAGGAAAAAATGATTATAACTTTACTCCCATAACAACAACATGTGAAGAATTTGAAATAACTGGAGTCGCAGCTTACAACAAAGAAAAAACATCTATTTATGTTTCTAATATAACTTATTGTGGTAAAGAAGAAAATCTTAACTTTAAAGAAATAGAATGTACTTTATATGAAGAAATAGATAACAAAAAAATAAAAATAAATGAATGTAAGAGTGTTAATAACGAAACAAATTTAAAAGATTACCTAAAAGATTTAACAATAAACATTGAACACTTTAGTAAAGAATGTAAAACTATGAAAGAAAATAATTTATATTTAGAGATAAATGGTAAAAATGATGATGAAAAAATAATTACTTATAAAATACCTTTAAAACTAGATGAAAAATGCAACTAAACTAACAGTTGAGAAACTTCAACTATTAGTTTCTTTTTTTTACTAAATAAAATATGTATAATGATTCTAGAAAGGAAGGATATTATGAAAGTTAGTACAAAAAATAAAATAATTTTAACTTTATTAGCCATTGCAATAGTTTTAGTAGGAGTAATTATCTTCTTAAACATTAAAAAGAAAAATGAAGATAATAGTATAACTGATGCAAAAAGATTTAGTGAGGAATATAAAATATCAGAAGATAATGTATTTGTTTATAGAAACAGTGATGAAATATTAAAGATAATGAGAAATGGAACAGGCGTAGTATATCTTGGATTTCCAGAATGTCCTTGGTGTTCAGCATATGTTGTATATTTAAATGAAGTAGCTAAAGAAAATCATTTAGATAAAATATATTATTATAATATATTAGAAGATAGAAAGAATAATACTGAATTCTATAAAGAAGTAATAAAACTTTTAAGTGGTAATTTACAATATGATGATGAAGGTAATGAAAGATTATATGTTCCAAATGTATCATTTCATGTTAAAGGTAAAGTTATAGGAAATGATTATGAAACAAGTAAAGATACTCATAATTTAAAAAATCCTAAGGATTACTGGACAAATGAAGAAATATCTGAATTAAAAAGTACATTAACACAATATACAAAAGAAGTAGTTGATAACTTAAATACATGCACTGATTGTAATAAATAACTGAACGCCTCCGAACGGGACTGAACATTTCCAAACAGAACCAAAATAAACACATAATAAAAAATTATGCTATAATAAATGATGAGATGTATAATTACAGTTCTGATTTATTAAGTAGACAAACTATAAATATACTTAGAAGGAGAAAATGACATGGGAAAAATAGTATTAATTGAAGGAACTGATTGTTCTGGAAAAGAAACACAAAGTAATTTATTAATGGATAAACTAAAAAAAAGAAGGATATTCTGTAGAAAAAATGTCATTTCCTGATTATGAAAGTCCTACTGGAAAAATAATTGTTGGACCATACTTGGGAAAAAGTTATATTTGTAATAGTTGGTTTAAAGAAGGTGCGATAAATGTTGATGGAAAAGTGGCATCCCTTTACTTTGCAGCTGATAGACTATATCATAAAGATCAAATACTTGATGCTAAAAATAAAAATGATTTATTAATCTTAGATAGATACACTATATCTAACATGGCTCATCAAGGTGGTAAATTCGAAACAAAAGAAGAAAGATTAGCTATGTACAAATGGTTAGAAGAATTAGAATTTAACTTATTAGGTTTACCTAGACCAGACATGGTAATATTCTTACATATGCCAGAACAAGTGAGTGAAATCTTAAAGAAAAATAGAAAAGAAGAATTAGATGAACATGAAAAATCACAAACATATCTAAGTAAAAGTGAACATGCTTATTTAGAATTAAGTAAATTATATGGCTTTAAAGAAATAGTATGTAGTATAAAAGACCAACCTAGACAAATAGAAGATACAAATGAAGATGTATACAAATTAGTTAAAACAATAATATAATTAACAATAATTGGTAGTTTAAAATAACTAAGAAAATAAATCATAATAATAGGTGTTATTATGAAAAAGTTATTATTAAGTCTATCAATTTTTTTATTATCATTAATTTTAATATATCCTTTAAATGCAACAGAAGATGAATACACAGAAAAATACTATTCATTAGAATTTGATAATCTAAACTCCAAAAATATAAATGAAGTATTTGATGGCTTAAAATATAACATAATTGAAGTTGAAGTACAAACAACTAGACTAACTAAATCATATAGATTTAACTTATCTTTAGTAAACAACTTAGAACAAGAATTAAATAACTTAATATTAAATGACTTAAAAGAAATACTACCTAGAGAAGAAATATCTATAATAGAAACAAAAGGTTTTAAAATAACAAGAATAGACTTAAGATGTACTAAACATGATATAAAAATAATATTAGAAAGAGTGAATTAAATGTCTAATTTAAAAAAATATAATATATTTATAACTATAACTAGTTTTTCTAAACTATTGGTGGAATTATTTATTCCACTTATTTTATATGACTATGGATTTACTATAAAAAATATAATACTTTATATGATAATAAAATATACACTATGTATAATAATGATACCAATAACAATGAAAATAAATAAAAAAATATCTTGGTCTAAAATAATGATAATAAGTAGTTTTTTCTTTTCTTTAACTTATATTTACTTAAACATAATGGACAAATCTCTATTAAGTTTAATAATACTTTCTATAATATTTTCTACATATCTAATCTTCTATTGGTTAGGAAGACATATATATGGATTATCTATAATAGAAGATAAAAAAACAACAGATAACGTTAGTTTATACACAATATTCACAGTATTAGGAAGTATCCCAGCAACATACATAGGAAGTTTAATACTAAAATACTTTGGATTCATAACTCTAACTATTATTGTACTAATACTAATGTTAATAAGTATAATACCATTAACAAAAATAAACAAAGATATTAAATATAGAAAACCCAACTTAAACCCAATAATAAAAATATTCCCTAAAAGAAACTATTTATTCACATTCATAGAACAATTTAGATATATTTTAAATAATATATTTCCACTCTACATATATCTTTACATAAAAAAAGAATTTACATACATTGGTATAACTAACCTAATATGCGGTATTGGTAGCATAATCTATATATTTATAATAAGTAAAAAAATGGATAAAAACAAAAAAGATTATCTAAGTATTACGTGTATTTTACTTAGCATATTATATATTGGTAAACTAAATATAAACAACACTAACTTATTTTACATAATAGTATTTATAGAAGGAATTTTAAAAGTAACTTTAGATACTATAGTACAAAGAAATACATATGTATATGGAAGAAATTATGATGTAAACTCATATATAGAATTTACAGAATTATTAAATAATATATTTAGAACTATAATATTAATTATATTTTATCTATTAAACTTAAATTTAAGAAACATTATCTATATAGGAATACTAGGTATATTTATAAATTCATTTGTTAAATATGATGATGGAAAATATGGATATAAAAATTTGTTGAAAAATGAAATGAAAAATGATAAAATTAAAACATAAGATATAAGGAGTAAGACAGAACTATGAGAAAAAATAATTCCTTTTGTGAGAAAACAATAGTTTGCTTCGGGGGGGGTTAAAAATAATGCCTCTCATAGTTTTTTCGTTATATTAAATTCATAGGCACTAGTCTATGAGTTTTTTGATGTATAAAAATGGAGGTAAGCATGAAGAAAAGAAAATACTTGGTTTATGGAATAAGTTTAATGATTGTTTTATTGATAGGATTAACTTATGCATATTTTTCAATAATCATATTAGGCGAAAAAAAGAAAGTAACAGTTAATACAACAGACTTAAGAATAGTATTTGATAATGGAGACGATATAGAAGGAATAAATGTAGAACCAGGATGGAGTATAACTAAAACATTTAGTGTAGAGAATAAAACAAACTATGAATATAAATATAATTTAGTATTTAAAGATTGAATAAATACATTTGTAACTAAAGGCTATTTAGTATATAAAATAACAAGTACAGATGGAGGATACAACATGACAGAATATGTAGATATACCAAAGTCAAATACATTTAGTGATGCAATAATAGAATATAGTATATCTATAGCTTCAAACAAAAAACATAATTACACAATAGAACTAAAATATATTAATGATGTTAATGTTGACCAAGGAGATGACATGGGAAAAGAATTATCAGCTAATATATACATAGAATCTGGCACAGAAAAGCCTATATTACTAAGTGAAGCAATTTTAAGAGATAATCCAACAATAAGTGAAAGAACGGACTTTAGTGTAACAAATGTATCTAATACAACAGGAACAATATATAAAACAAATAAAACAGAAGATGGAAGTGATGTATATTATTATTCAGGTAATACAACAAAAAACTGGATTAAATTTGGAGATTTCTACTGGAAAATAATAAGGACCAATGAAGACGGAAGTGTAAGACTATTATATTCTGGTACAAGTCCTGACACAATTATTGCTACAATTGGCTCATCAGTTTTCAATAATAATTATGATGATGCAATGTATGTAGGATATATGTATGGAACAAGTGGCTCGTTAGAAAATAATAGAACGAATGAAAATGATAGTACAATTAAAACATTTATAGATACATGGTATGAAAATAATCTACTAAACAAATATGATAAATTTATAGGCAGATCTGCAATATATTGTAATGATAGAAGCTATGATTCATCTAAATATTCATATTCAAGTGGAGGATTCTATTATAGTTCACACACTAGATTAAGTGCATCTAAAACACCAACTTATAAGTGTGGAGGAGATGGAGCCGGAGGGTTATTTGAAAGCATACAAGCTATTGCCGATAAATTTAGTGCAAGCACAAGTGGTGGAGGAAATGGACAATTAAGATACCCGATAGCTTTAATGACAGCTGATGAAGTTGTTTTCGCAGGAGGAAACATTGGAACTGCTTTAACTAGTCCATATGCATGGTTTTATACAAACAGTTTAGGTGAATCTATAATGGGAGTAAACAATTGGTGGGTTATGTCACCATATGCTTGGCGTAATTCTTATTCTGGTCTCTTACGTATTTATGGTTCAAATAATCCAGGATATATATACAATAATTATGTTAATAGTAGTATTGCAGTACGTCCAGTAATATCTCTGAAAGCATGTGTAAATATAAAATCAGGCAATGGAACAGTTGAAAAGCCATATGAATTGTACTATGAAGGTAGCTGTAATTGATAAATTAATACATATAATGTGAGTTATATGTATTTTATTTTAACTTACTTAATATACTTAACTGGTGAATATAATGTTTAATATTAAAGGACTTAGTAATGATGAAGTAACAAATAATAGAAAAAATTATGGTAGTAATGAAATAACACATTATAAAAAAAGTAGTATATTTAAATTAATAATCGAATCGTTAAATGATCCAATTATTAAAATTCTTTTAATTGCTTTAGGCGTTAAAGTGTTATTCTTATTTAATGATAGTGATATATATGAAACTATAGGAATAATTGCTGCGGTTATAATTGCTAGTGTTATAAGTAGTCTAAGTGAATACGGAAGTGAAAAAGCATTTGAAAAATTAAGTGAAGAAAGTCTTAATGAAGAGGCTAAAGTATTTAGAAATGGTAAACTTATTAAAGTTAAAATTGATGATGTAGTTGTGAATGATTATGTATTTTTAGAAAGTGGAGATAAAATAAGTGCTGATGGTACAATATATGAAGGTAACATTTATACTGATGAAAGTATGATGACTGGAGAAACTAAAGAACAATTAAAAAGTATAAATAATGAAGTATATCGTGGGACCATAGTGACTAGTGGAACTGCAGTAATGTTAGTTAATAAAGTTGGTAATAACACATATTATGGTAAAATTGCTAAAGATATACAAGCAGTAACACCAGAAAGTCCACTTAAAAATAGATTAAGAGTTCTAGCAAATTTTATAAGTAAAATAGGTTATATATGTTCATTTTTAGTAATGTTATCTTATTTATTTAATGTAGTAGTAATAAAAAATAACTTTAATATGAATGAAATAATAAATACAGTTACAAACGCTAGAGAAATAATACCACATTTATTGTATGCTCTTACTTTAGGTGTTACCATCATAGTAGTAGCTGTTCCAGAAGGATTACCAATGATGATAACTTTAGTACTTTCTAGTAATATGAAAAGACTTCTTAAAAACAATGTATTAGTAAGAAAACTAGTAGGTATAGAATCTAGTGGTAGTTTAAATATTTTATTTAGTGATAAAACAGGTACATTAACAAAAGGTAAACTTAAAGTAACTGAGTTTATAACATATGAAGGAAATAAATATAAAAACATAAATGAAATAAAAGAATTAAATGAACTTGTAAAAATAAGTTTACTTTATAATAATCAAAGTACCTATAATGATAAAGAAATTATAGGTGGTAATATAACAGACCGCGCTATATTAGAGTTTGTAGGGCCATCAACTAAAACTAAATACAAAGTTTTATCTAATGAAGAATTTAATAGTAAAAATAAATATTCTAGTGTTACATTAAATTATAATAACAAAACTAAATTTATAAAGGGTGCATATGAAATAGTTATTAAAAAGTGTAATAGTTATTATAAAAATGATGGTAGAAAATCTTTAATTAATAAGAATAATGAATTAATAGAAAAGGGTAATAAATATACAAGTGAAGGTTATAGAGTTTTGTCACTAGCAACCACAGAAGATGATATAAGATATACATTCTTAGGATTTATTTTAATTAAAGATGAGATTAGAAAAGAAACAATAGAAGGAATAAAAATGGTAACAGATGCGGGTATTCAAACAGTAATGATAACTGGAGATAATGAATTAACTGCTAGAAGTATAGCCAAAGAGATAGGACTTATTAAAAATAGTAATGATTTAGTTATAACTAGTGAGGAATTAAATAAAATGAATGATGAAGAATTAAAAAGTATTATACCTAAATTAAAAGTAGTCGCAAGAAGTTTACCAGAAGATAAAAAAAGACTTGTAAATTTAAGTCAAGAGTTAGGTTTAGTTGTTGGTATGACTGGGGATGGAGTAAATGATGCTCCAGCATTAAAAAGAGCCGATGTAGGGTTTGCTATGGGTAGTGGAACAGAAGTTGCTAAAGAAGTAAGTGATATAGTAATACTTGATGATAACTTTTTAAGTATAGTAAATACTATATTATTTGGTAGAACTATATTTAAAAGTATTAGAAAGTTTATAATATTTCAATTAACTGTTAACATAACCACAGTATTTTTATCAGTAATAGGCCCACTTATAGGAGTAACAAGTCCTTTGGCTGCAATTCAAATGTTATGGATAAACATGGTAATGGATACTCTTGCTGGAATTGCTTATGCTTATGAACCACCAATAAAAGAATATATGAAAGAACCCCCAAAGAAAAGAGACGAAAAAATAATGAATTCATATATGATAAATGAAATTTTGGTAACCGGTACATATTTAAGTTTATTATGTATGTTTTTCTTAAAAAGTAATTTTATAAAAAGTTTATATAGAATAGGTAATCAAGATAAATATTTAATGACTGCATTCTTTGGATTATTTATATTTATGAGTGTATTTAATGCCTTTAATGCTAGAAGTTATAGATTAAATGTACTTGCTAATGTAACTAAAAATAAAGTATTTCTAAGTATTATATTATTCATCGTAATTGTACAGCTTTCTCTTATCTATTTTGGTGGTTCCATATTTAGAACTACAGGATTGACTTTCTTTGAACTAAATATAACTATTTTATTAGCATTTAGTGTAATACCATTTGATTTTATAAGAAAGACTATATTAAGAAAGTTAGGTAAACCAAATAACGTATAAAGTAATTTACATAAAAACTCTTAAAGAAATTCCTTTAAGAGTTCTATTTGTTTTTCTCCAAATTTTTGTATATCTAATGCTAACTTAATAATATCTTTACTACTTTCTTTCTTATAGTTTTTAACCTTAGCCTCTATATCAATATTTCCCATAGTAAATCCTCTTATAAGAATACTAGCTATTTTAGAATCACTATTATCTTTACTTACCTCAACCTTCATAGCGCTTGTACTTGTAATACTTGCAAATATCTTACTATGTTTAGACTTAATCTTAAGTTTCTTAATTACTTTTTTCACTTCTTTAAAATAATATTCATATCTTTGTAATTCTTCTTCTAATATAAACTTAATTTTATTATCTTTATCTTTTAATAATTTCAAAAGTTCTTTAGTACTATTAACTCCCATATTAGTATTATCATACAAAAGTAGTATTAATTCATTATTTTCATTCATATTTATCACCATTTATATTATGAACATAATGATTAAATATATTCTATAAAGTTATTATTTGCTTAGGCAAATACTTTCTAGTTAAATTACATTCCAATTCATCTAATTTTTCTAATCTTCTAAAGGTTCTAATTAATTCTTTTATTTCATTTAATTGTTCTTTAGTTGGATGATGTTTTCCTTTACTTATTTCAATTAATTTACAATTAATTTGATAATATATTTCATAATAATTCATTTCTATATAATTAAGTAACTTATGAGCATCATTAGTTAAAACAGCTCCATTATCTATGGAATTACTACCTCCATATTCCTTCTTTATACAATGATGAAAAGTAAATCTACTATCTTTAGTCAAAGGAAAACCCATAAAACATGTATCAGTTAATTCATAAAGTCTTACCATTCTACTTGTCCTATGTTTCATATAATCACCTACTTATATTGTATCAAAAATTAATTGATTTGTGCATATACTAATGATAAAATTTAATTAGTGATGTATTATGAAATTGTATAAGAATATATATAAAATAGTATTTCTTTTATACTTAATTTTTACAATTATAGAAATACTTATGTTTTTATTTAATCAAACTAACTATTATGGGGTTTATTATCTATTAATAAATATGTTAATTATTTTTAGTTTACTCATAATAAATATTAACTACAAAAAAGCAAATAAAAAAATAAGATTAAGTAAAAACATTACAAACCTTATTTTACAAATATTTAGTAGTTATTTCCTATTAAACATATTAATTAATACTTATAAATATATTGATTACTCATCTAAATATATAAGTCATATATTTATTACTAGTAAAATATTAAAACCAATTATATTATTAATTCTAATAATATTAAACATACTAGATCTTTATAAGATTGATATTACTAATTATAAAATCTATAAACATAAT
This sequence comes from uncultured Bacilli bacterium, assembly GCA_934096405.1. Lineage (GTDB taxonomy): Bacteria > Bacillota_I > Bacilli_A > RF39 > UBA660 > CAKOLN01. The sequence goes on along the minus strand of CAKOLW010000020.1, from coordinate 4,917 downwards.
AAGTAAAATTATCAAAGTTAAAAACTTTGGTATTTTTTTTGACCACTTATCTGTTATAGGTTTAACATATTTATATATTAAAATAACTCCTACACTCCAAAAAGTTGATATCTCTAAACTAATATACTTATTTAAATGAAAAGGCAAATTAGAATAATTCCAAAGTTCTTTATAGTATAAAAGCATAATTAACTCACCACCAAAAAGTTCCAAGAAAGTTATTATAACAAATGAAGATAAAAACATAATTGCATATTTCTTCAATTTAGGTTTAATAAATCTAAACTTATCAAATAGACTAAAAATTAACATAATACTAATTCCATAAATAGGAGTATATGGTCCATACATAAAACCACTATCTAATGAATTATTAAACAATAAACAAATTAATAATTCAAACAAATAACCAAATATAGAATAGATTATAAAACTATTAAAAATTATCATGATTTCACCATTTATATTATGTGAAAGAATAGTGTACTTATTCATAAACTATTGTATTTTTAATAAATTTATTATAAAATTACTTTAGGAGGGTAAATATGAAGAAGTTTTTATCAAAATATGGAGTAGTAATAGGAATAGTTCTATTATTAGGACTATTTGTTGGACTAAGTATCTTAGTTAAAGAAGATCCTAAGAAAGCAATGAGTTCTGATATACAAAGTTGGTTAACTGACACAGCTAGTGATAATTACGTTGTAACTGTAATAGCGCAAACAACTTGTAGTCATTGCATTAATTTTAAACCAATTATGACAAAGGCTAATAATAAATATGATTTTAAACTTTATTGGTTTGAAGCAGATGAATTATCAACAAGTGATTATAATACTTTAAAAGATACTTATGAATTAGATGAGTATCAAGGAACTCCATACACATTTATAACTAAAAATGGTGAAGTATTAGGTCATCTTTCAGGTGAGAGAGAATATGATGCTTTAATTGAGTTCTTACAAGAAAATAAAGTTATTGAATAAGTTAATGTTAATCATTAACTTATTTCTTTAGGAGAGTAACTATGAAAAAAATAGGTTATATCTTTAGTTTAATAATAATAATTATCTTATTTAAATATTTTACTGGAGATTACAAAATTAACTATAAAATTAATGAATATAAAATAACAGAAGAAGTTAAGAAAAATAACACTTATATAAGCATTACATCAGAAAATAATACTTATAATTTTAAATATGATTTAAAAAGAAGTCTAAATAAAAAAAGAATTAAAAAAATTGAAGTAAAAAAACAAGATAATTATATTTGTATAAAACCATATATAAAAAACTATGATACATACTACATTTGTAAATCAGATACTGAATATATAACAGAAAGTGCTTTAAATAATTTAACAACACAGAAATTTACAGAAGATGTTAAATATAATAAAAATGTTAGTTCTAATGAATTTATATACATTTGGAAATATGATGGATTTTATACATTTAATAATGAAATGAATACACTTAATTTATTTTCAACAGACAGATATTCTAATGACTTAATGTATTCATTTGAAAACTATCTAATAATGCCAGTTTATGACAAAGAGTACATGTTTAGTGACTTTTACCTAATTGATTTAGAAACGGGTAAATATAAAACAATTAAGACAAATTTATCAATTCATTATGATAGTTATTATGCAGGTATTAATAATAATAAACTATATTTATTTGACAACAAGAGTAATAAACTCTATGAAATAAACTATAAAAAATTAACAGTAAAACAAATAGGAGATGAATTTAAAGGTTACATCAAATATGAAAATAATAAGAAAAAAACTGCAAAATTAAGTGAATATACAAAAGATAAAATTACTTATTTTAATAAAGAGGATGAATTTATTGAAGTTAATAAAAACAAATTTAGTTATGATGGAAAAACTTGGATAAAGTATTTTAATGAAGAAAATATCAATGTAGTTAAAGTTTATAAAGACATAATATATTTTATATTCGAAGATAATATATATAAATATAGTAATTCAAAAGTTAACTTAATAATTCACTACTTTGAATATAACTTCAATAATAATGAAATAACTTATATATATAATAAATAACATATTTAGGTAAATAACATATATTATGATAGGTGGTTTTATGAATGAATTTAGAAAGGTATTAGATACTCCATATTATACTTATTATACAGTTGAAAGTGGAGATACGCTATATCAAATTAGTAGAAAATTCAATGTTAATCCTAAATTAGTTGCTGAGCTTAATGGACTTAAATTAGATGAATATATCTACCCAAAACAAACTCTTATCATTCCAAAAAAAGGAATACAATATTATATTACAAAAGATGATGACACTCTTAAAACAGTTTCAAACATATTTAATGCTAAAGAAACTGATATAGTTAATCAAAATAAAAGTATATACTTATTACCTGGACAAATGATATTTTATAGAGAGTAAATTATTGTAATTTATTCTTTTTTTTTGTATAATATTTTTAGAATAGGAAGGATACATATGATAATTAAAAAGCCTTATGCTTTTATGATAAAGCATTTTAGATTAATACATTTAATTTTATCTGTTCTATTAGCATTTCTAGTATTTAAAACTAGTTCAATGTTTAAGTTTTTCAATGACTATGCTAAAAATGGTTATTATGCTTACTCAAATAATTTAGTTTCATCATATATAAACCTTTTTATGTTTCTTACTATTATACTAATTATATTAATAGCTGGTTTTGTATACTTACTAATGAGATGGAAGAAAAAAGCTAGGACTTTTTACATAGTAACAATCTGTTATTATTTAGTATTATTCTTTGGATTATTCTTTTATTTTAACATATTTAATACTATTCTTAATACAACGCTAGACATAAAAGTTGTAAGAGCATATAGAGATATAATTGCCTTGCTTTATTTTCCACAATATATATTTCTAATATTTTCTATAATACGTGCGATTGGTTTTGATATTAAAAAGTTTGATTTTAAAAAAGACCTAGTAGACTTAGATATAAGTGAAGAAGATGCAGAAGAAATAGAAATAACATTTGGTCAAAATTCATATAAGTATAAAAGAAAATTAAGAAAAATGTTTAGAGAATTAAAATATTATGCATTAGAAAATAAATTCTTTTTTGGGTTAATATGTGGAACGCTAACACTAATATTAATTTTAGCAATATTTATAGGATTAAATAAAACAAAAAATTATAGAGAAACACAATTATTTAATGTTAATGGTGTAGTATTTAAAGTTAAAGAAAGTTATATAACTAACTTGGATTATAGTGGAAAAGTAATAGATGAAGAAAAGAAATATTTTATTTTAAATGTATCAATGGAAAACACTAATATTGGAAAAGTTAATTTAGATACTAAAAATCTACAATTAGTTATCAATGATAAACACTACTATCCAACATATTCTAAAAATGATTATTTTGTTGATTTGGGTGAGGGTTATAATAGAAATACTTTATATTCTGGAGATATAAAAGAGTATTTACTAGTTTATGAATTACCTAATGACATTAAAATAAAAAATCCATTATTTAGACTAGTTAACAGTGTCAGTGTAGTAAAGGGTGAACTACAAGCTAATACAATGAATGTAAAATTAAAACCAATTGAATACTTTAATATAAGTGAAAATGAAGTTTTCAATATAGGAGACGTCATTGGATTAGATGAATCTACATTATTAGAAAGTGAATTTGTAATCAAAAGTTATCAGATTGGAGATAGCTTTACTGAAAATTATAATTATTGCATAAATGAATGTTATGATGGTAAAAAAATAATTCAAGCAAATACTTTAGGTAAAGGCAAAAGAACTATCTTAAAATTAGAAACTAATCAAACTATTGCTGAAGAATTATATATAAATAGATATTTAACCAACAACTCTAATTTTATAAATTTATTCGGTACATTAAATTATAAAATTAATAACCAAGATAAAAGTGTATCACTATTAGTAAAGGACTTAGGTAAAATAAAAACAAATAATGTTTACATAGAAATACCAGATGAAATTAAAAATGCAACAGATATATACCTTACAATAAGTATTAGAACTAAAAAATATGTTATAAATCTAAAAAACTCGTAATTTTCTCTTTTCAAGTAACATATAATTTGATATAATGTTGTTACTTGGAAATGGTTCCGTAGCCAAGAGGCTAAGGCATCGGACTGCAACTCCGCGATCGTCGGTTCGACTCCGACCGGAACCTCCATTGGGAAATCTGTCCGAACTTTTATAAGTTTAGACTTAATATAGAAAATATCAATTTCAAAAGAAGTTGATATTTTTTTGTTGTTAATTTAAAGAAAGGACAGGTTTATAATGATTAAGATTGTAACGAAAGAATTAGAAAAGAAGATATTGCATGTTCATTTCAAAATAAAGTTGCTAGTACTTTGGTAAATAAATCTTTGAATGCTTTAAGGGATTACAATGTAAAAAACTTTTGTGTTGCTGGTGGTGTTTCTAGTAAAACATTTATAAGAAATGCTTTAACTAAGATGTGTGAAAATAACGGAATAAAGATATTTATACCTGATAAAAAGTATTGTACTGATAATGCTACGATGATAGGCGCGGCTGGATATTTACTTTATAAAAATAATAAATTTTGTGACTATAGTGTAAATGCTAGTAGTCATGAAGAATTAGATGTAAATGATTTAAAATAGTTTAAATACTATTTTTTCTTTTGGAATAAAAATAGACTACGGAAAATCGAGATAGTAAAACCCTGAAAATTGAGATAGTAAAACTCCAAAAATTGAAACAGTAAAAGTCTGAAAAATGAGATAGTAGATATCAAAAATTGGTCATAAATAGTTTAAATACTATTTCTTTTTTTTAATACTTTTGTTATAATTTATTTAGTAAACTAAAGGGGAATGATTAA
>CAKOLW010000019.1 GCA_934096405.1 uncultured Bacilli bacterium | reverse complement strand
AATTTATTATAGTTTATATCATGTAAAAACATATTTATTCTACAAAGGTTATATGTTGTTATATTTATTTCTTGTCCGAAGAAACCTTGTTTTATATTGTCTTTACCAAGTACTTTAGCAAACTTTAGAAGTAATGAACCCGAACCACATGCTGGATCATATACTTTATTTATTTCAGTTTTACCCATTACAGTTATTTTAGCAAGTAGTTCTCCTACTTCTTGAGGAGTAAAGAATTCTCCACCTGATTTACCTGCATTTGAAGCATACATAGTCATTAAAAATTCATAAGCATCTCCAAATGTATCTATTGTGTTATCTTTATAGTCACCTAGTTTTAAATCTCCTATTGCATTTAACATTTTAATAATTTTAGTGTTTCTATCATCAACATTGTTACCTAGTTTATTACTATTAAAATCTAAGTCATCAAATAAACCTTTCATGTCATCTTCAGAGTTTGTTCCTTTTGCTGAATTTTCTATGTTATCAAGTATTTTTCCTAATGTGATATTTAAGTCTTTATCTTGACTAGCTATTTTTCTTAAGTTACAAAATAATTCACTAGGTAATATATAAAATCCTTTTTCTTCTGTTGTTTCTTTTCTACCATATTCTGCTTCTTCATCACTTAATTTTGTATAATCAAAGTTTATATTACCTGCTTTATATTCTTCTTCATTTAAATAGTTTGTTAAATTTTCTGATATAAATCTATAAAATAATAGACCTAATACATATTGTTTAAAGTCCCATCCATCTACAGAGCCCCTTAAATCATCTGCCATTTTCCATATTGTTTTATGTAATTCATTTCTTTCATATTCTTTTTGATTATTCATTTTTTCTTCACTCCTTTTTAATTATCTGAATCATCTTTATAATATTGTCCACTATCCAGTTTACTATCTGATGTTGATTTCTTTTTGAAACCCCATGGTGCATATCTTCCTTCTCTTACTAGTTTTCTCTGCCATTCTTCTAAATTGTATAGGTCCATTTCTTCTTCAGAGTAAGGTTGTTTTTTTATTGTTTTTCTTGTATAGCTTTTTTTGCTGGGTTTCTTTAAGTCTTTAAATCCTCCTAGTAGTGCAAAGCATATAACACCCACGATTAGTTGCAGTATAGTCATAATAATCCTCCTTTATTTAAACGCGAAAAAGACAGAGTTTTCTTTTGAAAACTCTGCCTAAATTTTAGGTACACAAAAAACTTTAGGTTAGTTATTAGTAATAATAACCCCCCCTATTACGAACTATTGTTTTACTATTTAAGTAGGTCATATCAGTACCTCCTTTGGTATTTCTATTATACCATATCAAAATTCAAATTTGAACAAAAATATCGTATCCATGTTTACTTTAATGCATAAGTTTGTTAAAATGAAGAAGGATAATAAAGAAAGGAGAAAATGATGAAGAAAGGTACAATAATCAGTATAGTTACAGTAGTAGTTGTAGTACTCGTTACACTTCTAGTAGTTAAAAACTTAGGTGACAATAATTCAAGTTCATTAAAGAGTGCAAGTGATATTAAAACTATGCTAAAAAGTATAATCAAGAAAGAAAAAGATAATTTACCTAGTTTAGATATTAATACTATTGATGTTAAAAATAAAGATGATGTTAGTTTATATACTGGATTAAAATCTAATGAAAATGTTGAAGCGTTAGTAGTAGCTGAACCATTAATGTCAAGTCAAGCTTTCTCTATCGCTGTTGTTAAAGTTAATGAAAATGCAAACATTGAAAGTATGAAACAAGAGATGATAGATAATATTAATACTGGAAAATGGATATGTGTTACTGCTGAAAAAGTATATGTTACTAATAATGGCAATGTTATATTCTTAGTAATGGCTGATGCTGACTGGGCTAGTCTTGTTTATAAAGATTTTAAAGAGTATGTAAATAATGATATTGGTAAAGAGCTAGAAAAAACTAGTGAAGATAGTTTTGGACTTGATATACCAGATACAGATTAATATATGCACCTTATTGGTGCTTTCTTTTAAGGAGGAATTTTATGTTATTTAATAGTATAACTTTCTTATATTATTTTTTACCTATTACATTAATTATTTATTTTATTACACCTAAAAAATATAAGAACTTAATTCTTTTAATAGCAAGCCTTATATTTTATATATATGGAGAGCCTAAGTATGTAGTATTAATGTTATTAGATATTTTTATTGCATATATAGGTGGTATTTTAATTGATAAGTATAAAGATAAGAGTATTTTTAGAGTGTTTGTATGTATACCTATTTTACTTTTAATTATATTTAAATATTCAGATTTCTTTATAAGTAATGTTAATAATATTTTTAATACTAAGTTAAGCCTACTTAATTTGGCTTTACCTATTGGAATATCATTTTATACTTTTCAGATTATTAGTTATTTAGTTGATGTTTATAAAGGTAAGGTTAAATGTCAGAAAAATTTTATTAAGTTAGCAACTTATGTATCTTTGTTTCCTCAGTTAATTGCTGGTCCAATAGTAAGATATGAAACTGTTAATAAAGAACTTGATGATAGAAAACAAAGTTTTAGTGATTTTTCTTATGGTATTAGAAGATTTATTATAGGTTTAGCTAAGAAAGTTTTGCTTGCGAATGAACTTGCTAGATTAGTTAATATATTTAGCTCCACTAGTGAAAAAACATTTATATTTTATTGGTTATTCGCTATTTGTTATACTTTAGAAATATATTTGGATTTTTCAGGTTATTCAGATATGGCAATAGGAATTGGTAGAATGTTTGGATTTCATTTTAATGAGAATTTTGAATATCCTTATACATCAAAAAGTATTACTGAGTTTTGGAGAAGATGGCATATGTCTTTGAGTTCTTGGTTTAAAGATTATGTGTATATTCCTTTAGGTGGTAATAGAAATGGTATTAAAAAACAAATTAGAAATATTTTTATAGTTTGGTTACTTACTGGACTATGGCATGGTGCGAGTTGGAATTTTGTTATATGGGGATTATTCTTTGGCGTTATTTTAGTAATAGAAAAACTTTGGTTAAAGAAGTTTATTGATAAGTTACCTAGTACATTTAAAAGTGTTTATGTTATGGTTTTAGTTATTATTAGTTTTGTTATATTTAATGGAGAGAATGTTATTAGTAATTTAAGTGGTATGTTCTTTATTAACAAAAGTAAATTTGTAAATAGTTATACTTTAATATATTTAAAAAGATATACTTTAGTTATAATTTTATCTATAATTAGTTCAATTCCTTTATTAAAAAACTTTATTAATAAACTTAAAGATAATAAACAATTTAATAAATTAATTAATTTAATTGAACCTATTTACTTAGTATTATTATTAATACTTGTAACGGCATATTTAATAGATAATTCTTATAATCCATTCTTATATTTTAGATTTTAGGAGGTACTATGAAAGATACATTAAGAGATAAGTTAATTACTATTATGTTTTTAGTTATTATTATTGGTTTTATGTTAGTTAATATAATTAAAAAAGATACAGATATTTCTTATTCAGAAAGAAGGCGTTTAGAAAAGTTGCCTACTTTAACATTTAATTCATTAACTAGTGGTACTTTTAGTAGTAAGTTTGATAGTTATGTTACAGATCAATTTATTAATAGAGATAATTTTAGAAAGATGAAGATATTTTTAGAGATGAATACTAAAAATAATTATAATGATTTGTATATTTATAATGGATATATTATTAAAGAAAATTCTAAAGTTAATAAAAGTTCTATAGATAGTTTAAGTAATAAGATTAATTTAATAAAAGAAAAATATCCTAATAATAGATATTTTTATATGATTGTACCTGATAAGAATTATTTTGTAGATAGTGATAATTTAAAGTTAGATTATAATGAGTTAATTAGTATTATGAATGATAATCTTAAGAATTTAGAGTATATAGATATTATGGGTATTTTAAGTTTAGAAGATTATTATAAGACTGATACTCATTGGAGACAAGAGAATCTTGTTAAGGTAGTTAATAAGATGTCTAAAGAGATGAATTTTAATTTAGATAGTTCTTTTAGTAAAGAGTATTTGAGTGAGTTTAATGGTGTTTATAGTAGTCAGATATTAAGTGATGAAGTAGATAAGTTATATATTCTTACTAATGATAGTATTATGAATAGTAAAGTATTTAATTATGAGACTAATAATTATACTAGTGTATATAATATGAGTAAATTAAATGGACTTGATAAATATGATGTTTATTTGAGTGGTTCTAGTGCATTACTTAAGATTACTAATATGAATATAGACAGTAATAAGAGAGATTTAGTGGTGTTTAGAGATTCTTATGGAAGTAGTTTAATACCTCTTTTGATAGATGGTTTTAATGAAATAACTGTGGTAGATACTAGATATATATCACCTAAATTATTAGATAATTATATAGATTTTAATAATAAAGATATATTATTTATGTATAGCACTCTTTTAATAAATGATAGTGGTACTATTAAGTAGCTATCTTTTATTTTTTTCTAAGTATTTAATGAATATGCTTTTGTTATTGGATTCAGTAAGTAAGTATACTTTCTTTTTACATCTTGTTAACGCTACATAGAATAGTCTTCTCTCTTCACTAAATGGATAAGTATCACTATTATCTAGTAATGAATTAACTAGATTGGAATCTTTAACTTTACTAGGGAAACCCATTAGTTCATCTTTGTTATTTAGAATTACTACATAGTCACTTTGTAATCCCTTTGATTTATGGGCAGTTAGAAATTTTATATCTAGGTCTATTCTTTTATTATATATTATGTCTGTATCTTTAGTGTATCTATTGTATTCTAATGTAAAGTTATTACATTTTCTTAGTATATCTATGTCAAATGTATATCTGCCTAGTAAATATATTTTACTATAGTATGGTAAGTCTTTTAGTTTAGTTTCTAATTCACTAAGTCCATTTATTATTTCTATGGGATAAATATTTGAATTAAATCCTATTATATTCTTTTTTAATTGATTAGGGTTATGCATTATGAATTTACCTGATATATTTGCTAGAGTGCTTGAAAATCTATATGTGTGCTGTATTCTATTAATAGATGTTGGACCCCAGTATTTAGAAAAGTTTGTTATGAGAGATATATCACTACCAGAAAATCTATATATACTTTGCCAGTCATCACCTACACAAAATAGTTTATAATAATTTTGATTTCTCATGGCTAGTAATAGATTATATCTAGACATAGAGATATCTTGATATTCATCTACTATGACATATTTATAGTGATGAATGTATTTGTTAGTTTTAATTAAGTTAGTTGATTTATTAATCATATCATTAAAGTCTATTAAATTATTTTCACTTAAGTAATTGTTATATTTTATATATATTGGTTTTATTAAGTCAAAAATTATTTTAGTTTTATTAGTTATTAAGTTATTTACTTCATCTATAGTATAGTTATTACTTTTAATTAAACTTATTATTGTTTCAAAGGAGTTAGCAATAAGCATGTATATATTTCTATTGAAGTTACATAAGTGATACCATATTAAATTAGTACTTATATTTGTAATTATTTTCTCTTTATTTATTAAATTTATTAAGTCAGAATAAGACCTGATGTATTTGTTATATTTAGGTAAAAAGAATATATTTTTGTATGTAAATTTTATTTTGTTTAAGTATAAGTAGTTATAAATATCTATATGTTTTTTATTTATTATTTTATTATCAATAGTTGTATTAGTATAACCACATATATCATTTATTATATAGTTAACAAATTTAAGTAAGTATGAAGTATCATTAAATAGTTCATTTATAAATTTAATTATTAAATTACTTACTTCTCCTGTAAATATGTTAACATTAGTATTTTGTGTTGATTTTATTATTTCTAAACCAAGCTTGTGAAATGTGTATGTATCTATTTCCATATTAGTTTCTTTTTTTACTCTTAATTTCATTTCTTTAGCAGAAGCATTAGTAAAAGATAAAAGTAAGATGTCTTCGGGTTTACATTGATTGGTTTTTATTAAGTATTTTATTTTACCTATTATAGTTGTTGTTTTACCACTTCCGGCTCCTGCGATTATTAATGTGTTATCACTTTTACTAAGTATTGAAGATATTTGTTCATTGTCTAAGTAATTACCTTCGATTTTTCCACATAAATTATTAAATTCTTTTATTTCATTTTCACTAACTATGATGTTATTTTCTTCATGAAAAAAATACTTTAGGAAACCTAAAGTAGATAATTTTTTATATAATTTTTTTATTTTATTAAAAATATTCACTTTATTCACAATTCTCCACACATATACATTATTTTCTTTTTTTCTTTTTCTTTTCAAATTTATTAAGTATTTTAGTTACTTTACTAACAATGTATTCACTTTGACTTACAGCATATCCTTTTCCTAGTGCTTTACCACCTATTGTAAGAGATGCGATTAAAGAGGCCATTAGAAGTGTCACTAAGGTTGTTTTAATATTAAATTTATTAGCAATTTCTAATGCGACTACTAAACCAGCTGACCCACTTATTATGTTACAGATGTCACCTATTACATCATTACAAAATGATGACACTTTATCACTATTGGCTAACATTTTTTTAGCAGTTTTAGCTCCTTTTACTTTCTTGCTTGCCATTGCATGAAAGGCTACTTCTTTACTACTTTGTACCGCAACACCAATTATATCAAAGATTATTCCTAGTAAAATAAATATAAATATGATAATAACTCCAATTATTAAATTAACATTTTCCAGTAAAGTGTTAGAACCAAACGAAAATATTAATGTTATTATAAATGATAATATTGTAATTGTTATTATCCATTTTATGTCTCTTTTCATTTTAACTCCCTAAATTTTATGTGGTATTAAAACTGGAAATATTGTGTCTTAGGTCAAGTAGGTTTTCCCCTAATTATACATTTCGTTACCAAAATGCGGTTCCCCTTTAGATAATTAGTTATAGTGTCTCCAACTATACGACTTGATTGCCACTTAGTACACACTTTAATCCAATATTAACAAACAGCCTAGGAATTTTCTTCCAGATAGTTTATTGGTAGCACTTTTTTGCAGATATAGTTTCATAAGCAGTAAATAATATTTATGCGTCCACTTATATTATTTAGACCTTAATCCCCCGAGTCCACTCAAGGCAGGCTACACTATCCACAGCATGAACCGCAAGATAGGTTTAATCTCATTATGTAATAAGTCCTTCAACTGTTGTGTATAGGCTTACCACATATATGAGTCTCAAAGATAATTGGGTCCTTTCACATATGCCATTATGCTGGCCCAAGAATCCTCTTCCAGCACTCACCCAAAACTGGGCGTAATAAGCAAGCACAAGAAGCTTCACAGATGTGCCCTTTAACGAATTTTTAGGCTCGTCCTCCCAATAAACTAATCAACTAGGATACTGCACCACAATTAAATTATAGCAAATATTCGAGTAAAAGTCCAATAACTATAAATATGATGAGTAATACTAATTAATAATTCTTTGCCATTTAAAAAGTGAGATTTCTCTCACTTAGAAATTTCCACAACATCCTTCATTTACATTGCATATTTCGTTTTCTTCACAGCAAGTATAACAAGGACTATAAGTATGTCTATAAATATGATGATTTATTATTCTTGTATTTATTGGACATACATGTGGTACTTCATGCATTATTTCTCTATGAATAACTCTTTCTTGTGGGCATTCATAGATTGGTGCCATTACCATACCAGGCATAGCACTAGTAGCTGCACCTGTACTATAAGAAGTATTAGTAGTAGTAGATTTACTTTCTTTGTAAATCTCCTTATTTGCTTCTACTTCATAGCCAGCATACATTCCAGTATTTGTATACACTAGTCTCACTCCTTTTCACTTATATATTATGAAGTGAAACTGGTTTTGGTATGGGTTAATTTATTAATTATTTTTATTCATCTCATTTTTAATCCATTCCATTATAACATTTACAATGAAGTCTATTTGTTCATCGTTTAAAACAATATCTTTATTAATGTGATACCATTTTTCCAAACATCCCCTACAACATGTTGCGGTAGCGTGTTCTGCGATAAAGACTGGATGGCCTTTGTAAGGAGTTTGTTTTCCATCTTTAACTTTAGTTATATCTTTTAATCTTGTACTTATAAAGTCATAAGCATGGGATTTTATTTTATCTATTCCTTTATCTTTTATATAATTAATATCTTTCTCTTTTAAGTGAAAACTACTTCTAAATTTTGATTTAGATAAACTATATAAAATATCATTTACATTTTTATTCATGATTAGAAAGGCATTTTCATATTGCCATTTGATAGTTGTTTCATCATTTTTTTCATATCTTCAAATTGATTAAGTAGTCTATTTACTTCTTGTACTGAGGTACCACTACCTTTAGCAATTCTTTCTTTTCTGCTTGCTTTTATAATACTAGGATTTTTTCTTTCTTCAGGTGTCATAGATAAAATTATTGCTTCTACTCTACCCATTATTTTAGGATCTATATTTATGTTATTTAATCCCATTTTTTTAGCACCTGGTAATAATTTTAATAGGTTTTCTAGTGGACCTAGTTTCTTTATTTGTTTCATTTGATTTAAAAAGTCTTCTAAATCAAAGCTACCTTTTTTCATTTTTCTTGCGGTTTCTTTTGCTTCTTCTTCATCTATTATTTCACTTGCTTTTTCTGCGATTGATACTATATCTCCCATACCTAGAATTCTATCGGCTACTCTTACTGGATCAAATTCACTTATTCCATCTAATTTTTCAGAGTCACCTATTAATTTAATTGGTATGTTAGTTAAATGTCTTAAAGATAAGGCTACACCACCTTTAGTATCTCCATCCATTTTAGTTAGTATGCATCCTGTAAGATTAACTGCATCATTAAATCCAGTTATAACATTTATTGCATCTTGTCCCATCATAGCGTCTATTACTAGTAATACTTCATTTGGATTAGTTTCTTTATAAATATTTTTTAACTCATCCATTAAAGTTTCATCTATTTGAAGACGACCAGCAGTATCTATTAATATATAGTTATAACCATTTTCTTTAGCATATTCTATACCATTTTTAGCTATTTCTACTGGATTACCATTTCCTTCATCATAAACTGGAATGTTTAAACTTTTACCAACTGTCTTTAATTGATCAATTGCAGCAGGTCTATAAACATCACATGCGATAAATAATGGATTCTTTTTATATTTTTTTCTCACTAAAGCACCAAGTTTACCTACTGTAGTAGTTTTACCACTACCTTGTAGTCCGCACATTAAAACTATAGTGGGATTTTTATCGGTTACTAAAGGACTTTTATCTCCACCTAATAAATTTATTAATTCATTTCTAATAATACTTGCGAACATCTCACCAGGTTTTAAACTTTTTTTAACCTCTTCTCCTAATGCTTGTTCTTTAACATTATTAACAAATTCTCCTACTATTTTATAGTTAACATCTGCTTCTAACAAAGCTAACCTTATTTCTCTTGTCATATCTTTTATGTTATCTTCAGTTATGACACCATATCCTTTAACTTTTGATATTATATTATCTAATTTATCTCCAAGAAAATCAAACATATTGTACCTCCAGTTATGATTATAGCATATTTTCTTGATATTTTTCATTATTTATATTATAATAGTGATATTTTCTAAGGAGGAAAATGATGAAAGAAGAAAAAATTAAGGAATTCACACCTAGTTTAACTAAAAATTTAGGTAAAGACTTTAGTAGTAAAACATTTGAAATTTATGAGATTACAATGAATAGTGAGAAACTAAGAGAGTTTAGACAAGCATATATTGATACATTTAATGGACCTTTAGTTAATAGAATTATATCTTCAAGCCCAGTGTGGTTTAATTATGAAAGAGGTTTGTTTGATGCTGATAAGGAATTAAAAGGAAGTTTCTTTGAATTTGGTCTAGCACCTATAAGAAAGATTAGAAAGAGTTATATAGATAACTTTATTGATGTAGCACCTTTAAGAGATCAAGTAAAGGCTGTTAGATTTGAGAAAAAAGATTATTATATCTATACTCCAGTTGATATATCTAAAAAAGGTAGAACATATCAAGTAAGTCCTACTATTATGATTAATGAAGATATATTTAATATGGCTAAGATACAAGCTAGAGATTTTTCTGGTTTAACTCTTAATGATTTAAGTAAATATAGAGATTTCTTTAAGGTTAGTGATGAACCATATTTAGTTATCACAGAGAATTGGTTAGAAGATTTATATAGAAATGGACATATTACTAAAGAAGAATATTTAAGAAGACTTGGTAAATATGAAGATGAAGTTAGATTAATTAAGACATTAAGATAAGCAAAATAGGTAGAAATTAAATCTACCTATTTTATTATGCTTTCTAAATATTCTCTAGTATCTTTGTCTTTTATATTACTTATTGCTTCGTAAAGGTTAAATAATCCTAGTTTTTCATCATATTCATTTAGTTTATCAGTAATTGTGTTAATAGTTTTACCTACTAATGATTTAGTTACTGATAAGTTTTCTCCTATTTCATTTAAAGATAAGTCTTCAAAATAGTAATACTCGAAATATTCTTTTTGTTTATCTGTTAATAAGTTTTTATAAATATCATATAACTTTATTATTTTTTCTCTTTCTATCATGAAATCATATCCTTATATAAATAGAATGATATTAAAGTTTTAGGATCTGTTATTACTCTATTTTTGATTAGTGTTTCTATTTCTTCTAATTTATAGAATTTTACTTCATCAACATCATCATCTTCTTTTGGATTGGATAATACATTTTTTACTTTTATATAGTATATATTCATTTCTCCATCAGACATATTTTCTATTATTTTATAAGTTAATATTGGTTCATCTGTAATACTTATTATATTATCTCTAGTAATTCCACATTCTTCTTCTAATTCTTCTATTATAATATCTTTCTTTGATATTTCTTTATCTAATGTTCCACATGGTACTTCTAATGTATCATAACCTATTATTGGTCTATATTGCTTAACTAAAGCCATTTCTCCATTTTCATTAATTACTATACCTGCTGAAGCACCTCTTAATTGAACTTTTGTAAAACTTTCTATTTTACCATTTCTTTCTCTTTCGCATTCATAAATATTAACATATCCCTCATATAAGGTTTTTGTTATTTTCATTTTACCACTCCTTAAATAATCCATATATATAACTTTCTATATCAAAAGGTATCATATCATTTTCTTTTTCTCCTAGTCCTACAAATTTAACAGGTAAGCCTATTTCTTCTTTTACACCAAGTACTATACCACCTTTAGCAGTTCCATCTAATTTAGTTAATATAATTCCTGTTATATTAGTGACTTCTTTAAAATTCTTTGCTTGACTAATTCCATTTTGACCAGTAGATGCATCTATTACAAGTAGTGTTTCATCAGCTGGAGTTCCTTGTTTCTTTTCAATTATTTTATTAATCTTTTCTAATTCTTTCATTAAATTAACTTTATTTTGTAAACGACCAGCAGTATCTATTAAGCATACATCAATATTTTCTTCATTTGCTTTAGTTAATCCTTCATAAACAACAGTTGCAGGATCTGTATCATCTCTTCCATAAAAAGATACACCTAATTTTTCTGCCCACATTTTTAGTTGATTAACAGCACCAGCTCTAAAAGTATCTGCACCTATAAACATTACTTTTTTGCCTTCATTTTTCATTCTATAACCTAATTTAGCAATACTAGTTGTTTTACCTACTCCATTAACCCCTACAAATAAAATTGTAGTCATACCATTTTCATTATATTTAATCTTACTTGTTAGTGATTCGCCATTTACATAAATTAATAACAATTCATCAACTATAACTTCTTTTAAATATTCAAAGTCAGTAATATTTTCTTCTCTTACTCTTTTCCTTATCTTATTAATAAACTTTTCAGTAACTTTAGTACCTACATCTGCCATAATAAGAATTTCTTCTAATTCATCATAAAATTCATCACTTATTTTAGTATATTTAATACCAAGTAAATTTAATTTATTTACAAAGTTATCTCTAGTTTTAGTAAGTCCTTCTTCATATTTTTCTACATTAGTATTTTCTTTACTAGAGAATGCTTTTTTTATTTTGTCAAATAATCCCATAACTACCCTCCTTTGTAATTGTATCAAATTATCTAGACTTTTTCAATTTTTTGTAGTATAATTGTTGTATTGATTTTCTTTTATTAGAAATTTAGGAGGAATTTATTATGAAAACACAAGAAAAAGAGACTTTTGTGTTCGCTTTAGGTGGACTAGGTGAAGTCGGTAAAAATATGTATGCAATTATGCATGATGATGAAATTATTATAATTGACTGTGGAGTTATGTTTCCAGAGGATGATTTATTAGGTATAGATTATGTTTTAGCTGATTATAGTTTTTTAAAACAAAATGAAGATAAAGTTAAAGCATTATTTATTACTCATGGGCATGAAGACCATATAGGTGGTATTCCTTATGTACTTAATCATTTGAATATACCTGTTATTTATGCTCCTAAAGTTGCGAGTGAACTTATTAAAAAGAAATTAGATGATAGAAATGTAGTTTATAATAATATTATTATTTTAAATGAAGATATGAAACCTAAGTTCAAACACTTTCAAGTTGAGTTTTTTAGAACTACACACTCTATACCAGATAGCTATGGAATAAGTATTATGACACCTAATGGAAGAGTTGTTACTACCGGAGACTTTAAGTTTGATTTGACTCCTATTGGCCCAATGGCTAATTTAGGTAAGATGGCTAGTTTAGGAGAACAAGGGGTTAAGTTACTTTTATCTGATTCTACTAATGCTTTGATACCTGGGTTTTCTACTAGTGAAAGTGATGTAGATGAGGCTTTAAGTGATATTATTAGAAGTTGTACAGGAAGAATTATTCTTGCGACATTTGCATCTAATATTTATAGATTAATTCATATTATTGAGACTTGTAAGAAAAATAATAGAAAGATATGTCCTTTTGGTAGAAGTATGCTTAATAGTATAGAGATTGCTAAAAGTTGTGGTCTTATTAAAGATAAAGATGTTATTATTACTACTGATGAGATGAAGAAAACTAAACCTGAACATTTATGTTTATTGGTTACTGGTAGTCAAGGTGAACCACTAGCGGCTTTAAGTAGAATAGCTAATGGAGTTGATGCTAATATTACTTTAATGAAAGATGATACTGTTATTTTTTCTTCTTCACCTATTCCTGGTAATGCAATGAGTATTAATAGAGTTATTAATAAATTGTATTTGAAAGGAGCTAAGGTGTATACTACATCTAATGATGTTGATATTCATACAAGTGGGCATGCTAAACAAGATGAGTTAAAGTTATTGTTAAGACTTATTAAACCTGAATATTTTATGCCTGCTCATGGAGAATATAGAATGCTTCAAAGTCATGCTAATTTGGCTATTGAATGTGGTATGCCTAAAGATCATACATTTATTTTAAAAAATGGTGATATGCTTGCTTTATCTAAAGATGGTGTTAGAGTTGCTGGAAGTATACCTATTAATGATATTTATGTAGATGGTAAGAGAATTGGTGACATTGGTACAAGTGTTATTAGAGATAGAAAGATAATGAGTACTGATGGAGTTCTTGCAGTTATATTGAATATTAATTCTGAAAAGAAAGAGTTGACTTTAGAGCCTAATATTACAACAAGAGGTTTTGTAGTTGTTAATGAAAATAATGTGTTGTTAAATAATTTACAAAATAAAGTTAAAACTATTGCTTTAACGGAATTAAATAAGCCTAACTTTAGTATAATTGATTTGAAAAATAGAATTATTCTTGAATTAAACTCTTATATAATTGAAAATACCGGAAGAAGACCAATTATTTTGCCTATGGTTATGGAAACAGAAAATACTAGAAATAATTTCTAGTATTTTTATTTTGCTATTTCTTCAGCTCTTGTTTCTCTTATTACTACTACTTTAATAGTACCAGGGTATTGCATTTCTTCTTCTACCCTATCTTTTATGTTTCTAGCTATTTTGTAGCTTTCTAGATCATCAACTTCTTCGGGTTTAACTATAACTCTTAGTTCTCTACCTGCTTGCATCGCGAATGTTTTTTCAACACCAGGTATAGAGTTACCTATTTCTTCTAATTGTTCTAGTCTTTTTATGTAGTTTTCTAATGAGTCATTTCTAGCACCAGGTCTAGCTGCTGATAAGGTATCTGCGATAGCCACTAACTCACTTATTATTGTAGTTGCTTTTTTATCACCATGGTGACTTTCTATTGCATTGATTATAGTAGGATTTTCACCGTATTTTTTACAGATTTCTGATCCAAGTTCTACATGTGAACCTTCTACTTCAAAATCAATTGCTTTACCTATATCATGAAGTAATCCAGCTCTTTTAGCAAGTGCTACATTTTCTCCTAATTCACTTGCAAGCAAACCAGCTAAGTTTGCAACTTCAATTGAATGTTGTAAAGCATTTTGCCCATAACTAGTTCTAAAGTATAGTTTTCCAATTAGTCCAACTAATTCAGGATTAACCCTAGTAATGCTTAAAGTAAATAATGCTTCTTCACCTTTTTCACGAATAGTTCTTTTAAAGTCTTCACATACTTTATCATATATTTCTTCTATTCTTGCTGGATGTATTCTACCATCTTTAATTAATTGTTCAAGTGTTACTTTAGCAATTTCTCTTCTTAGTGGATCAAAACTTGATAGTACTATTACTTCTGGGGTATCATCAATTATTAGATCTACTCCTGTAATAGATTCAATTGTTCTAATGTTTCTTCCTTCTCTACCAATTATTCTACCTTTCATTTCATCATTAGGTAAAACCACTGTAGATACAGTTTGTTCACTCGCAACATCTGTTGCATATCTTTGCATACTATTTATTAGATACTCTTTGCTCTTTTTGTCAGCTTCTAATTTAGCATCATTTTCTCTTTCTCTTAAATAAATAGCTATTTCTTTTGACATATCATCTTCAACTTTTTTCATAACAAGTTCTCTTGCTTTTTCTTTGCTGAATCCTGATATTCTTTCTAATAATTCGATTTGTTCTTTTAATATAGAATCCATTTTTGCATCTTTTTCTTGAATTTCCTTTTGTTTAGCTAATAAATCTTTATCTCTTAAATCTAAATTTTTTTCTCTTTCTTGTAAAAGTTCATCTCTTTTGTTAAGACTATTTTCTCTATTTTCTACAAGTTCTTTAAGTTCAGTTATTTCTTTTTTCTTTTCTTTTATTTCTGCATCAGTTTCTTGTTTTATTTTATAACTTTCTTCTTTTAATTCTAAAATTCCATCTCTTTTATATTTTTCAGCATCTTTTTGTGCCTTTTCTAGTAATTTATCAGCTTCATTTTTAATATTTATTACTTTTAATTTATTTAATAAATATACAATAATTATTCCAAAAAACAATCCAATCGTTATTAGCAAAATGGAGAATCCTAAATCATTCATATTTTTCCTCCATTCTTTAAATAAGAAGTTTACACCTCTAATTTAATTTTAATACATTTCTTTGGAAAGTTCAATCTTTTTTATTTCTTTCAACGTGGTAAAAATATTGAATGACTAATCCACTATATTGATTATAGTTGTTTTTCATGTACTCACTTATTGTTTTTATGTCATCTTTTATATTGTAGTGTTCACTTATATATTTTCTTACCCAAGTATCAATTGGGAAAGTGTCAAATCTTGAATATGCAAATAATAATATACAACTGGCTACTTTGGTACCTATTCCTTTTATATTAGTTAGTTCTTTTAGAGCTTCTTCAGTGCTTAATTTTTCTAATTTATTTAGAAAATCCTTATCTTCATTTAATTTATTTAGTGCAGATACTAAATATTCATCTCTAAACCCCAAACCTAAACTTCTAAATTCTTCTTTAGTTAAATTTTTTAATTTATCAAATGTTGGAAATAAGTAATATTCTTTGTTTCTAAATATTACTTTTCTTCCATATTTTTCTGACATTCTATTAACAATATTTGTGATTCTTTTAACATTATTGTTTTGACTTATAATATAAGTGATAAACATCTCAAATTTATCTTGTTTTAATATTTTGTATCCTTTGCATTTTAGTAAATCATTTTTTAATAAAGGATTAATTAATAATAGTTCATTATTTATACTTTGATAATCTCTGTTTAAATCAAGATAAGTATTCATAATATTTTTTATATTTATTAGATTATCACTATCTATTATTAAATAATTACCTGATTGTTTTAAGTTTACTACTCGATCATTTAAAATGACAGTTATAGATTTATCTTCTTCTAAATTCATTCTAAAAGTTTGTCCGCTAAATAATGTATCATATAAATTTATGTCTTTTTTATTTATCTTAGTCATATGCCTAGTCTCCTGTAGTAATCCAAGTATTTGCCATCTATTTCATATAATAACATGCTTGATATTGTAAATCTGTTATAAACTTCATCATTTATTTTATTTAAGTAATTTGTATCAACATCTTTAAATTTTTTATATTTGTTTGTTATTGTATCATAGCTACCATTTTCATTAATCCAACTTCTATCACTTAGTATTACTAATCCCTCTTCATTACTTAATGCATCTCTACCCATAAGTAGTCTTGAATCATATTCTATTCCAAACAAGTTATAAATTGTTGGTAATACATCTATGCTACTTACATACTTGTCTACTGTTACATTTTCTGACATTTCACTATTATAAATGATTAAACTTGTATGATAATTTTCAAATTTATCTTTTCTATCGGTATCACTTATTTCATTTAATTCATCTAGAGTTAGTCCATATGGGTAGTGATCAGGTGATAATACTATTACAGTATCTTCTAGTTTGTTATGTGTTTCTAAATCATTTATAAGTTCTGTTAATGCATTTTCTAATTCAATATTAGCAGAAAGATAAGCTTTTACATTATTTGAATATGGTAATTTTTTTACAACATCTTTATTTTTTATAGACATTGCATTATCTTTAAATGAATAATTTAAGTGTCCACTTACAGTCATGTAATATATCATAAATTTATCTTTATTAATGTAATCATCAACTGTTCCTTTAATCATTTCTAAATCGCTTTCTGGCCAACTATTGCAGTTAATAACTTTTTCTAGGCCATTACCACATCCCATATATTTAAAGCCTAAGTTAGTGTGACTTAAGTTTCTATCATAAAATTTGTATGTGTGATTATGATAAGCATTTACTATATCATAGGTTAATTTATTAAATACATTTCCTAATCCATAAGGCATGTAGATAAAACTACTTCTATAAAAACTCCATACTCCTTCTTTAGGTATTAAACTATTCATAAACATATACTCACCATCACTAGTACTTACTGTGTATAAAGGTTGATAGTAATTTTTAAATATGAAACCATTATTAACAAGCTTATAAAGCGTTGGTGTTAAATCTTTATCAATCGCTGATGAATCAAAGCCTTCAGCCGTAATATAAATTAAATTTTTGCCTTTGAATATTCCAGTATAATCATTTTTATTAGTCGGTTTTACACTTTTAAAGTATTTATGCATATTAATTACATCATTGTTTTTTTCTTCTTTAATTAATTTATCAAAATCAATATTAACTATGTTATATTCATCACTAGTATATTTTTCTTTTGTATCAATGAGTTTGTTATCAAATTTTTCATCAAAACCAAAGACAAATCTTTCTAAATCCATTACTTCCATGGATAATAATCCAGTTTTGTTAATCATAATCATTGGAGCATGAGTTTCATAATAAAGTCTATTAAGTGAATACATTCCATTGTTATTAAATGTTATATATAAAAATTTTATTCCAATTAATACTATAAATATGATTAAATAGATTATATTTGTTTTTTTAGATTTTTCAAAATTAAATATTTTTTTACCAAATATGATGAATAGTATTAATGGTATAAGCATTATGCATATGATTAGTAAGTTATTTTTTATCATTATTATTATTGAACTAAAGAATCCTCCAAAGACTTGTTCAGTCCCTTTTACTACACTAAATACTGAATAAATAGAATGATAAAATTTAAAGTATACATATTGACTTATAAATATTAAGCTTATAAAGGTACTCAGTAGAATTGATATTATTTGATTTATTTTTTTGTTAAATAAGCTAGAGAGTAATGTTGAAAGTATTACAAAAGATATACTAAATAGTACTATTCTGATGGTATTAAAACTTAATAAGTTATGTAAAATAAATTCCTTATAAATTAACTCTAAAAATAATATTAAAAATAAATAATATGTGTATAATGGTAACTTTTTTTTCATTTGTAAACACCCTACTTAATTATATCACAAAAGAAAAAAAATGAGTATTACTCATTCTTTAGCTACATACTTTTTCATAAAATACATTAATGCTAAATCATATTCTTTTCCATTGTCTAGCCCGGTATAGTATTCTTTATTATCTTTTAATATTATTTTATTTATTATAAAATCATTTGGATTATCCGGATTTGATAAATATGCATATTTTATACCATTAACTTCTATTACATCTATTTCTTCATAGTTTGGTTCATTCATTATTTTTATGCTCCTTTCTTAGGTTCTGTTTCAATGATTGAATTCCATAATTCTATTTGATCTTTACATGCTTTCGCAAATTCATTATAATTTTTATAACCATATCTTATTATAACATCGTTTATGCCTTCTACATTTGTATAGTTAGTGTCACTTCTTCCAACTAATTTTCCTAATTCATCTACTATTCTATCTAGATTTTTCTTATTTTCGGCTGATTTAAAATCATCTAACCATACACTCGTGTAGTCCATTTCTTCTGTAATATCGTATAATGCATATTTTCTATTGGCTTCGCTAAGTAAGCTTAGGTCTTTAGCAACTTCAGAAGCATTTATTGTTTGCTTATTATTTTCTATATACCAGTTTTTTTCATCATGATAAATTTGTTTCCCTTGATCAGTATATTTACCTGTATAATCTATGGCAACTTGAGTACTATCTGTAGTTTTAACTTTATCAGCATTTTTTATATGAATAGGTACACCAATTATAATACTAGCTGCCAGACAAATAGCCGCTACTTTTCTTATAATTATATCATTTCTATGTTGTCTAGCTTTTCTTTCTATTTCTCTTCTTTTTAAACTATTTAATTTATTTTCTTCATATTGTCTGCGTGTTGCTTCATCAATTTTTCCATTGACAGCACGCATTCCATCTCTTTCTTGAAATATTGGTGTGTAATCAAATTCTTTTTCCATAACCTATCCTCCATTTAGAATATATTATATAATAAAAACAATGTCAATTTTTTTAGAGTTTATTGACACTATTTTACATTATTTATTTCTTTATTATTTATTAAAGTATTAATTATTTTTAAGATATATTTTTGAACATCCTTATCTATTGTTTTCATATTTTTAATTATGTTTATTAAATCATTTAGATTAAAGTTATTTTTATCATTAAATTTTAGGTTATCAATTATTGTTTCAATTGCTTTTTTTACTTTTTCTCTTTCTAATGATTCTAAGCCTAAAGTAGTATTTTCATGTAGTTTTATGCTTATTGTTGATAAGTCGGCTTCTATAAATTTTTCTCCAAATATGCACCATGAATTAGGGTAATGTTCATTTACTGCATAGTCGTTACTTTTTACAACTGTATATTTTTCGTTATTAAGAATAACTCCCACGATTGAACCTGTAGGTATTATGTTAATAATTTTATTTTTTATTCTATTATATTTTTCACTATGATATTCTTCTTTTAAAAAACCAGGTCCATCGAAATTATATATTTTAATAATTCTTTTTAATATGCTGTTGTTTACTTCAAATGCACTTGCTAATGCTAAATTTCCACCTTTGCTATGGCCTGTTACATATATTTTTTTGTCATTAAAGTTAATGCTTTCTTTTAAATATTTTATTGCTATGTTTTGAGTGTATGTAGGGTATTCATACCCTAGTCTTAAGTTTTCAATCCAACCTATTAAAGATGAATTTGTGCCTTTATATGAAATTATTGTATTATCTTCTATATTAATTTTACATGCACCATATTGTGTATATTCGTTTTCAATGTTAACAAAATTAGATATTATTAAATTTTTATATCTTTTAGATTCTTTTATTATTTCTAAAAGCTTAAAAGCTATTTTGCTCATAGCACCTTTATTTAAATATTTTGTATATTTAAGAGAATAATCAATAAAATTATTTAAGTTCTTTTTATCTTTAAATGAATCAATTGGTAAGTAAACCAAAATAGCAAATAATAAAGAGTCCATTTGATTAAAATGTACTTCTTTTAATGTTATATCTTTGTAATAAAATAAATAGTCTTCTATTGTATACATGTTTTTACCTCTTCTAGAATTATTATATCATCATTTTTATAATATTAAAAGATTAGTTGAGTTACTAATCTTTCCACTCAGTTAAATCACTTTCGTTTATTGTTTTTTTACATTCTTCATAAGTTATTACTTTGTCACTAGTTGTTCCTTCAATTTTTTTTAAAATCTCTATAATCATAGTTATAAAGTAATTTTAAGGCATTAGTGTATTCTGTGATAACTCTTAATATTTCTTTTGTAGTTTATTAGTATTTATATTATCATGGGAACTAAAGGGAAGCGTAGCTAGCTTTTTAATATCCCTATCAAAAAGCATAGCTAATTGCTCACAATTTAGCCAAACACTTTCATCTTTCATATTAACTTCAAATTTAACACCTTGATTTTCAAATAAAACTATTTCATTTTTCATAGCAAAACCTTCTTTTTTATAATTTTATTTTAACATACAAGTAGAGTAACTGCTAATGTTTTTTTGTTTATTTTAATTTATTATATTCTTCATCCGTTACTGGTTCGCACCATTCTGTAGAGGTATTTTCACCTGGAACTTCTATAGCTAAATGGCTAAACCAACTATTAGAAGTTGCTCCATGCCAATGACGCACATTCGCGGGTATTGTTACAATATCTCCTGGATGTAGTTTTCTTGGTTCTTTTCCTTCTTCTTGGTACCATCCTTCTCCATTCACACAGATTAAAATTTGTCCTCCAACACTTGAAGACTTATGAATATGCCAATTGTTTCTACATCTTGGTTCAAATGTAACATTAGCAATAAATAAACTTGTTTTACTCATATCCGTAAGTGGATTTAGATAACTATTACCTATAAAATACTTTGCAAAGTTAACATTGGGTTCTCCAAGTCCAAAAACATTATTTTTATCAAACTCTTCTTTATTCATCTTTATACACTTCCTTTGCCATATTTAAAACTGCCCAACCTTTAGGCCAACCTACACAGAAAGCTACATGTGTAATTATTCCTACCATTTCTTCTTTAGTTACACCATTCTTTTTAGCATTTTCTAGGTGGTATTCTAAAGAACTATCTGTTATACCACTAGACATTAAAGCTACTACTGTTATTATAGTTCTTGTTTTGATATCAACACTTTTATCATTCCAATTTTCTCCAAATAAAATATCATCATTATAATGTGCAAATTCGGATGCAAAATCACCTAATAAGTCTCTTCCTGCTGTTTGTTTAATCATTTGTATCATTCTCATTTAATAAACTATCTGTCCATTCTTTAATAGTTTCATTACTTGCACTTGAACTAAATCTATGTCCATCTAACTAAGTACCACCATTAGCCATATTTTCAAGATTTTTACCACTATTACCTAAACCACTTGATGCAGAAGTACAGAAAGGAATAACTGTTTTATTAGTAAAGTCATTTTCTTTAACAAAGTTATCTACTGGCCATGCAGCGATTCCCCACCAAATTGGATATCCTATCAAGATTGTATCATAATCATCCCAATTATCTACTGATGTACTAACTAGTTCAATATTTCTTAAAGTTTCATCATCATGTTCTTTGCTAACTCTAGAATTTTTATTAGAGTAATTTAAATCATCACTAGTATATTCATCTTTTGGTTTAATTTCAAATAAATCAGCATTTGAATTAGTTGCAATTTTTTTTGATACATTATCAGTATGCCCTTGTGCTGAATAGTATACTACTAAAACTTTACTTTCTTTTTTTTACTTCATTATTTTCTTTCTTATTACTTCTTAAAAAGTAATATAGTCCACATCCTAGTAAAAATACTAATACTAAAATTAAAAATATTTTCTTTTTATTATATCACCCTTTCTTGACTAATTCTTTAGTCTACATTATATTTATAAATGTCGGGAGTTGCTCTCAGTCAATAGTTTTTTTAAGAATTGGAGAGAATTTATGGAAAAATTTTATAGTATGAAAGAAGTAAGTGAAATAACAGGTTTATCATATGATACTTTAAAATACTATTCTAATGAAGGATTAGTACCTGATGTTAAAAGAGATAGGAATAACTATAGAATATTTGATGAGAAAATATTGGTTGGATTAAAAGTTTATCTTGTCTTAAGAAGTGTGGTATGAGTAATAAAGAAATTAAGGTATATATGAAATTATGTAAAAAAGGAATATCAAGTATTCCAGAAAGAAAAGAAATTTTAGATAAAAAATTAAATGAATTAGAAAAAGAAATAGATAGAATTAGAGAAAGTATAGATTATATTAATTTTAAGAAGCAATTTTATGATGATGTTATAAGTGGTAAAAAAGAATATTTTAGTTATTTGGTTAGATAATTTTTGATAAATTTGGGATTGATTTCTATATTTAATTATGGTATATTATTTATGCGTCTTTATTAAGGCGTCTAATCACGCAGGTGTAGTACAACGGCTAGTACGTGGCCTTGCCAAGGCTGAGACGTGGGTTCGATTCCCATCACTTGCTCCAG
>CAKOLW010000018.1 GCA_934096405.1 uncultured Bacilli bacterium | reverse complement strand
TTTTTCTGTTAGTTTTTCTTTAAATCTTAAACCACTTAGTACTACTGGATTAGGTATTGTATCTTTAATTGGTACTACTTCTTGTTTAGATAACTTTTCTTTTACTTCATCATCAAGTCTATCATATTCTTTTAATTTAATCCTTTTTCTTAAATCTCTTGTAGATAAATTAAATTTACTTGAAATATTTAAGTAATATTCTATCTCATTTTCTTCTTTCAGTTTTAATATTTCGCATATGTTTGACCATGTTATATTTAAATTTTTAAATTTATCCGACAGTGTCGGATATTTTTTTATCAATAAGTAAAAACTTCTCATATACATGAGTCTAGTTGGTGTATATCCTTTTCCAAGTTCACTTGTCAATCTTTTAGAATATTCTTTAATAAGTTGATTACCATATTTAGCTCTTGTTTCTCCACCTTGTGCTTCTATAAGTAATTTTCCTACATTATAGTACCCTTCTAAATCTCTTTGATTACTTTTATATTCTCTTACTTTTCTTCCAATTATATTGTCTATTAATATATTTTTTATTTCATCATAATAATTCATATTTCACCTTCCAATAGTAGACTAACACAATTAATATTCACTGTCAAACTACTGTAAATTTAAGATTTGTCTATTCAATTTTTAAAATTAAAGTAAATTTATTTGTTATTTGTATATATAAAAAGTACAAAACATATATAAATATTTAATTTTGTACTTTGAATTATTAAAATTATTAACTAAAATTTTATTTAATATCTTCCAATTTTACACTTACTAATTTACTAACACCGCTTTCTTGCATAGTAATTCCATATAATAAATCAACATATTCCATAGTTTTCTTTTTATGTGTTATTACAAGTAACTGAGTCTTTCCTTTATAATGTTCAATATATTCACCGAATCTATCTACATTAGCTTCATCTAATGCACTTTCTACTTCATCCAATATTACAAAAGGTACATTCTTTAAATTCATAATAGCAAACAATAAACTTATCGCAGTAAGTGTCTTCTCTCCACCACTTAAAAGTGTTATACTACCAGGTTTCTTTCCGGGAGGATTTGCAATAATCTCAATACCAGTTTCTAACATATTAGATGGGTCAGTTAGTTCAAGTGAAGCATTACCACCACCAAATAAATTTTTAAATACTTTACCAAATTCAATATTAACTTTCTTAAATGTAGTAGCGAACTTCTCAATCATTACATCATCCATTTCATTAATAATCTTTAATAAATTATCTTCACTAAGTTTTAAATCATCTCTTTGATTAGTTAAAAATTCATATCTTTTACCAATTCTATCATATTCTTCTATACTAGATAAATTAACAACACCTAAAGATTTAATAGTTCTTTTATATTCACTTATAATATTTCTAGCTACACTTTCTTCCATTTCAAGTTCATAATTATTTCTAGCTTTTTCATAAGTCATATTATATTCTTCACTTAATCTATTAAGTAAATTATCTAAATTAACATTTAACTTAGTTATTCTAACTTCCAAATTATTAATACTTTCTAATTCTTTTCTGTTTTTATTTTCACTATTTTTAACTAATAATTCTTTTTCTTCTATTTCTTCAATTAAAAGTTTTCTTCTACTTTCTAATTTCTTTTGATTATTTAAAATAGTTTCTTTTTCTTTTAAACTATAAGCATATTCTTCATTTAGTACATCTAACTCATTAGTTTCATTCTTAGTATCTAAAGCCTTTATTTCATCATTTATCTTACTTAATTTAAATTTAAACTCATTTATTTGTCTTTCTTTAATATCATTAATTTCTTTCATTTTAAGTAAATCTAAATTAGTTTTATATATTTGATTCTTAATTATTTCTAATTCTTTATTATACTCTTCTACTTCATCACTTGTATTCTTTAAATCCAATTCTTTAGTATTAATAGTTTTTAATATATTATCTAATTCTGTTTTATCGTTTACACTATTTTTAGATTTAGAACCACCTGTTAAAGAACCACCTACATGTATAATTTCACCAGTTAAAGTAACTACTCTATATCTAGCATTAATTCTTTTACTTATTATTAAAGCATCATCTATATCTGTAACAACAATTATATTACTAAGTTGATTAGTAACTATATTATTATATATTTTATCATAACTTACTAAGTCAGATGCAATACCTACATAACCTTTCATTCCTTTAACTAAATTTAATGTTTCACTATCTATACTTTTAGGTTTAATTAAATTCATAGGAAAGAAAGTAACCCTACCAGCATTCTTACTCTTTAAATATTCAATTGCATTTCTAGCATCTCTATCAGTTTCAGTAATAACAAAATTACTACTAGCACCCAAACTAACATCTAACATAGTTGAATACTCTATACTAACACTTAATATATTACCTATAGTAGATTTAATACCCTTTAAACTAGGAGTATTTAAAACAACTTTAACTGCATAAGGTACTTTAGTCATATTCTCTATATTATAATTAATTATATCTTTCTTATTATTTAATTCTAATAGTTGTTTCTTTAAATTACTTTCATTATTTAAACTTACACTCAACTTAGTATTTAAACTCTTATAATCTAAATTATAATTATTTAATTTCTTAGTTAATTCTACTTCATCATTATGTGAACTTTCAAAATCTAACATAATACTATCTAAATTAGTTTTCATATCTAATTCTTCATTCTTTAATTTTCTTACATTAGATTTTACTAAATCATTATCTTTATCATATTTAATTCTTTCTTCTAATAACTCTTTTCTTCTAATTAAATCATTTACTTTATCAGTTAATACAAGTAATTCTTTAGCACATCCACTTATATCATTATCTAAATTAGTTCTTTCTAAATTTAATTTTTCTAATTCTACTTTATCTTTAGTTATATTAGTTCTAGATTTAATTTCACTATTAGTTAAAGATTCTTTCTCATCACTTAGCTTATTTACTTCAATACTAATTCTTTCTATATCACTTGCTATTAAAGATACTTCTACACTTTCTAATTTTTCTTTAGTTTCTTTATATATAAGTGCCTTTTCACTTTGTTCTTTTAAAGGTCCTACTTGAGTTTCTAATTCACTTATAATCATACTTACTCTTTCAATATTTTCATTAGTTTTAGCAAGTTTTCTTAAAGTTTCTTCTTTTCTTTTTTTGTATTTTAATACACCTGCTGCATCTTCAAGTACACCTCTTCTATCTTCAGGTTTACCACTTAATATTTCACTTATTTTTCCTTGTGGTATTATACTTAAACTCTCTCTAGAAGAAAAAGAATCTATAAATAAATCATTTACATCTTTTAATCTTACTTTTTCTTTATTTATATAGTATTCATTCTCTCCAGTTTTATATACTATTCTTTTAACTTCTACTTCACTAAAATCTAATGGTAATGTTTTATCAGTATTATCTAAAACTAATGTAACAGATGCACTTCTAGAACCTTCTCTTGAAGCAGAACCATTAAATATAACATCAGTCATACCATTACTACCTCTTAATGTCTTAACAGATTGTTCACCCATTACCCATTTAAGAGCATCTACTATATTACTTTTACCACTTCCATTAGGTCCTACTATACCAGTAAAATTTCTATTTAATTCTAAGTTTACTTTATCAGCAAAACTCTTAAATCCATTTATTTTAATTTCTTTTATATACATAGTAATACTCCTTTATGCACATTTACTTATTGCCTCTTTAGCGGCATGTTGTTCTGCTTCCTTTTTATTTCTACCTTTTCCAGTACCATATACTATTCCATCTATTTTAACTTCAACTATAAAATACTTCTTATGAGCAGGTCCTCCTTCTTTAATAAGACTATATTCTATACTTCTTTGTTCAGTTTGTATTAACTCCTGTAAAGTACTTTTATAATCCATAAGAAAATCCACATTACTTTCTATATAAGGCACAATTAAGTTGTTAAATAAAAGAGTTACTTTATCTATTCCAAGTTCCAAATATATAACTGCAATTACTGCTTCAAATACATCTGCGATTACTGTTTTATTAGGTTCTTTTATACCATTACCCACTTTAATATAATCTTTTAGATTAATGTCTTTAGCATATTCATATAAAGCATTTTCACATACATAAAGACTTCTATTTTTACTCATTAAACCTTCATCATAATTATGATTCTTATAAATGTAGTCACTACTTACTAATTCTAGAACTGCATCTCCTAAAAATTCTAACCTTTCATAAGACTCACAATTATGTTCATTAGCATAAGATGTATGAGTTAATGCTGTACTTAATAAATTACTATTAGATAAGTCTATTCCATACTTTTTTAAAGTTTTCATTATATCACCTATTTAATTATAACAAAACTCTTGAAAAAATGGTATACTTATTAGTATAATTAATGTGATGAGATATGAAAAATATATTAATTAAACTCATAAATTTATATCAAAGAACTCCTTTACATAGTCATTATGGTTGTAAGTTTATTCCAACTTGTAGTGAATATGCAAAAGAATCTATAGAAACTTATGGTGCTTGTAAAGGTAGTATCTTATCAATAAAAAGAATATTAAGGTGCCATCCATTTAGGAAAGTTAGTGTGGATATGGTTCCCAAAAAGGAGAAAAAATGAAAAAATTTATTTTAGGACTACTAAGTCTATTATTATTAACCGGATGTAGTTTAAGTACAAGGAAAGAAGATGTTAAAGTTTATACTACATATTACCCAATACAATATTTTACAGATTATTTATACGGAAAATACGGAGATATAAATACAATTTATCCAAGTGGTGTAGATGTAAATAATTATGAACTTACTGATAAACAAAAAACTATTTATAGTGATAGTGATATCTTTATTTATACAGGTAGTAAAAAAGAAATAGATTTAGCTGTAGACTTACTTAATCAAAATGAAACATTAAGAATAAGTGATGCGACCAAGGGATTAAACTATAAAAATGATATTTCAGAATTATGGTTAGACCCATCTAATGCATTAATGATTGCTAGAAATATAAAAACTAATTTAGAAGATTTTGACGACAATGTATATATAAAAAATTATATTGAAGATCAATATAAAAATTTAAAAATTGCAATAAGTGAACTAGATGTTGAACTAACTTTGATGGGTAAAAATGCTAGTAGAAATGCTATATTAGTAAGTGATGATAGCTTAAACTTCTTATCAAAATATAATATTAAAGTTTTATCAGTTAATAGTGATAGTGAAGATTATACTAAAAATTTAAATGAAGCCAAAGAACTAATTGCCAATGGAAATATAAAATACATTTACAAACCCACAGGAAGTACTATGAATGAAGAAATATCTAATATAGTTACTAACTATAGCCTAGAAGAATTAGAAATAGAAACAATGTATACTTTGACAGAAGATGAGAAAAAAGAAAACCAAGACTATTTAACAATTATGGAAAATAACATAACAAAATTAAAAACAGAGCTTTTTAGATAAGTTCTGTTTATTTTTTTATTCCCAAATATTCATAAGTTTTATCAGTTACTTGTCTTCCTCTTATAGTTCTTTTTATAAATCCCTCTTGTAGAAGAAAAGGTTCTATTACAT
Organism: uncultured Bacilli bacterium; assembly: GCA_934096405.1. Lineage (GTDB taxonomy): Bacteria > Bacillota_I > Bacilli_A > RF39 > UBA660 > CAKOLN01. The sequence goes on along the minus strand of CAKOLW010000018.1, from coordinate 17,740 downwards.
CTTCAATAGTTGTAATCTCTTCCCCAATACTTGCAGCAATAGATTCTATACCTACAGGTCCTCCGTTAAATTTATTTATTAAACTCTCCAAATATTCTATATCTACACTGTCAAGTCCATATTCATCAACATGTAATCTATCTAAACTTTGATTTGTTATTTCTTTATCAATTACACTTTTACCACTTACTAAAGCAAAATCACTAACTCTTTTTAATAGTCTATTAGCAATTCTAGGTGTTTTTCTACTACGTCTTGCTATTGTGACTGCTGCATCATCATCAATTTTTAAATCCAATACTTTAGCACTTCTCTTGACAATAGTTGCTAGTTCTTCAGTTGTATAATAATTTAATTTACAAGTTATACCAAATCTATCTCTTAATGGACTTGATAAATCTCCAGCTCGTGTTGTAGCACCAACTAAAGTAAATGGAGGTAAATCTATCTTAATGCTCCTACTTTGTCCTTCATTTCCTATAATAATATCTAATTTAAAATCTTCCATAGCACTATAAAGAATTTCTTCAATATACTTAGGTATTCTATGAATTTCATCTATAAATAAGACATCATATGGTTCCAAAGTACTTAATATAGCTGCTAAATCACCACTTTTTTCAATTGTAGGACCACTAGCAGTTTTAATATTAACTCCAAGTTCATTAGCAATTATATGAGAAAGAGTTGTTTTTCCAAGCCCTGGTGGACCATATAATAAAACATGATCCAAACTTGTTTCTCTTATTTTAGCCGCACTTACAAAGACCTTGATATTTTCTTTAACATCGCTTTGTCCAATATATTCATCAAAGTTTTGTGGTCTTATAGTTTTTTCAAATGAATCTCCTTCTTGATATTCACTTTTTATTATATCTTCCATGTCATCACTCCCTTTGTTATTTATTTGTTGTTTTATTACTAATTAATTTTTCATCAACATATTTATAATCTAAATTATTATCACTTGAAATAGCAGAATGTTTAGTTTCTTTTTCATAGATATCTCTTGCTCCTTTAGCAACTCCTCCACCTCTTCTTGCTACTTTCATATTTTCATCTAAACCTTTAGGATTCTCTATTTTTGCAATATCTCTAGTTGCTATTTCACCAATATTTGTTAATGCTATTTCTATATCAGACATATTATCTCTTAAAGATTCTTTTCTTAATCCTTTATATGCCTTATATTCACTTGCTTTCATATCAGACCAACCTTTATATATTTCATTAGTTAACATCGCAAATTCTATAGGTTTATCAATACCACTATTTTTCCACATTTCTGTCAATTTATGTCTATCAACCATTCCAGTTAGTCTTTTTTTAATCCATTCATCACTATAACCTTTATTACGATAGTAATTTATAATTCTATTACCAGCTATTTCTGGATCAAAAACTTCATCAATTCTTTCTTTTCCCAAACTTGCTAACCACATTTTCATAGGTTCAGCTTTTGGACTAGGCACTGACTCAATAAGTCTAAAAATACCTTTCATATCTAACACATCAGTTTCACGCATTTTTCCATCTTGTGCTTTTAATTTCAAACGTACGATATTTTCGTACAGTTGACTTCCTTCATCAATTAATTTCTTTTTTAAATCAGTCCAATATCTTTTAGGAATATTAGAATCAGTTAATGCACCAATTACATCAACAACACTAAAATAATATTCCTCTTCTTCACTATTCCAAACACTTCTTATTTCTTTTTCCTCAAATAAATTTGATATTGTTTCTATTTTATTTTTCATTTTGCCTCCTATTATTAAATTAATAAGGATATGTAATTATCTAACTAATAATTTTAAGGCTTCTTTTATTTGACTTTCAATTGGTAAACTCTTATCAACATCTTTAATTACTCTTTTAATATCTACTGGTTTATATCCAAGTGTAGTTAATACTTCAGTAAGTTCTTCATTAACAACTTCTTTTCCTTCAGTTTTAACTAATTTTCCTTTTAAATCCAATATAATTTGTCTAGCTAATTTTTGTCCTACTTTAGGAAATTTTTGTAAATACAATATATTTTCTCTATCTATAGCGTCTACTAATCCTTCTATAGTAGAACTCGCTAAAATAGTCATACCAACCTTAGGTCCCAGACCTTTAACACTAATTAGTTTCAAAAACATATCTCTTTCTTCCGTAGTTTTAAATCCATATAATGAATATTCATCCTCTTTAACATGATTATAAAGATAAATTCTTACTTCTTCATTTTCTTTAAATGAATATGGGTTAGGTGTAAAAATTTTAAATCCTATACCATTTATTAAAATAGTTACACAATCAACATTTATTAAAGCAATTTTTCCTTCTAAAAAATCTATCATTCAATCTTCACCTAATTTCATTTTATAACAAATATTTATTTAATACAAGCGAACACTTTCATTTTACAAATATATTTATTTTTGATAAAATCTAATTGGTGAAAGAACATGAATGTAATAGGAATAGTAGTTGAATATAATCCATTTCATAATGGGCATTTATATCAAATTAATAAGATAAAAGAGTTGTATCCAGACAGCATTATTATTGTTGCTGTGAGTACACATTTTACTCAAAGAGGAGCTGTAAGTGTATTAGATAAATGGAATAAAACAAAAATTGCTTTAGATAATAATATAGATATTGTTTTAGAAATACCATTTGTTTTTAGTAATTCATCAGCTGATACTTTTAGTTATGCTTCATTAAAAATGTTAAATGTACTAAATATAGATACACTTATATTCGGTAGTGAATCTAATGACATAGATATGTTAAAAAAATGTGCCAAAGTACAAGTAAATAATGGAGTTTTTGATAATAAACTTAAAGAATATATTTCTAAGGGCTATAATTACCCTACTAGTATAAGCAAATGTATTAAAGATTTATGTAATGTTTCTATTAAAGATAGTAATGATTTATTAGGAGTAAGTTATATTAAAGAAATAATAAAGAATAACTATAATATCAAACCCATTTCTATTAAAAGAACTAATAACTTTCTTGATATAGAAAGCAATGATTCTATAATAAGTGCTAATAACATAAGAGAAAAACTAAAGAACAATATTGTTATTGATAAGTATGTCCCTAAAGATGTTACTAAATTAATACATATGATAGATGAAAATAAGTTATTTGAATTACTAAAATATAAAATAATATCTGAAAAAGATAACTTATGTAATTATCATTTAGTAACAGAAGGAATAGAGAAAAGAATATTTAATTCAGCAATCATTTCAAATAATTTGAATGAATTAGTAGAAAATATAAAAACAAAAAGATTTACTTACAATAGAATTAATAGAATATTAATTAATATATTAGTAGGATTTACTAAAGATGATGCATCTAAATTTAAAAGTCTAGAATATATAAGGGTATTAGGTATGTCAGAAAAAGGAAAAATTTATTTAAATAAAATAAAAAAAGAAACTAGTTTACCAATAATCACTAAGTTTCAACAATATCCTATGTTAGAATTAGAACTAAAAGCAAGTTTAATTTATGGTATTTTAATTAATGATAATACTATCTACGATAAAGAAGTAAAGAACTATGTTGTTATTAAATAGTTTTAATCTCTGCAGTATTCTCTGCAGAGTTTATCATTTTTCTGCAGAGATTTATTACAAACATACTCTTATATAAGCTAAAACCCTACATTTTCATGTAGAGTTTTTATTATTAATAGGTTTAAAATTAACTGTAACATATCTAATATTTAAATCTAACTTTTTCAAATCAATTTTAATCTTCTTTTCTATTTCATACATATCATTTAAAACAATATCTCCACTTATATTTAAATCCAATATTACTTTATAATATGTCCCCATTTTAAGAAGAGTTGTTCTTCTAATACTTTTTATTTCTTTTTGTTCTAATATAACAGAATTTATCAAATTAATTTTATCTTTATCATAATCTACTTCACCAATTATAGAACTTATATTAGATAAAAGTAACTTTATTCCAACTTTAATAGTTAACAAACTAATTATAACTCCACCTATTATATCAGCATATCTTAATATTCCTTTATTACTTATTAAAGAAAGTAATACAAAGAACAAAGCAAGCATAGAACTATAAGTATCATATCTTGTTTCCATACCATTAAGTAAAATAATATTACTATTTAGTTTTTTACTCTTCTTGATTAAATAATCACTTAAAATAAACTTACTAATTATACTCATTATAAGTATAATAACAGCATAAATATTTGTATTAATTTTTTCTCCTTTAATAGATGTAATAAGTGTACTAATAGATAAAATTATAATAAATATACTCATAACTATACTAGTTAAATATTCTATTCTACCATGTCCATAAGGATGTTCTTTATCAGGTTTCTTATTAGATAACTTAGAACCAATAATACTAATTACATCTGTAAACATATCACTCATACAATGTATAGCATCTGCAAGTAAAGTAATGGAACCCCCTATAAAAGAACCAATTAACTTAAGTATACTTAAAACCAAATTAACTAAAAAACTTTTAATTAAAACTTTATTCAAAATATCACCTTTTATTTAGCATCATACCAATTACTACCAAGTTCAACATCTACTTTCAACGGTACTTCTAAATTATATGCATTTTCCATAGTATCTCTTACTAATTCTTTCATTATTTCTATTTCATTTTTAGGAACAGTAAACACTAACTCATCATGTACTTGAATTAACATCTTAGACTTTAATCCTTTCTTAGCCATTTCATTATCCACATCAATCATTGCTTTCTTAATAATATCAGCTGCACTTCCTTGTATTGGAGTATTCATAGCCATTCTTTCCCCAGATTTAACAATAATATAATTAGTATTTTTTAGTTCATCAATTTCTCTTTTTCTATTCATTATTGTTCTAACATATCCTTGTTTCTTAGCTTTCATTTTAATATTATCCATATATTCTTTAACACCAGGATACATATTTAAATACTTATCAATATACTTTTTGGCTTCTTTAGGACTTATATCTAAGTTTTCTCCTAAACCAAAACCACTTATTCCATAAACAATACCAAATATAACAGCCTTAGCAGTTCTTCTCATAGTCTTAGTAACTAAACTAGTATCTACTCCATAAATATCACTTGCTACTTTAGTATGAATATCCTCACTATTATTAAATGCACTTATTAAGTTTTTGCAACCAGAAATATGTGCTAAAATTCTAAGTTCTATCTGACTATAATCACTAGTTAAAATAACACTATCTTCTTCAGGTAAAAATGCTTTTCTAATTTCTTTACCTTCTTCAGTTCTAATAGGTATATTTTGTAAATTAGGTTCTGCACTAGAAAGTCTTCCAGTTCTAGTAGTAGCCTGTTTAAATATAGTATGTATTTTACTATCACTCATAACATAATCTTTTAAATTATCCATATAAGTAGTCATTAATTTAATTAAATTTCTATATTCTAATATTAAAGGTATAATAGGATGTAAATCATATAATTTCATTAAAGTATCATGATTTGTAGAATATCCATTTCTACCCTTCTTTGCTTTATGAGGTAAATTTATCTTTTCAAATAATATTTCTCCTAATTGTTTAGGACTTGATATATTAAATTGAGTACCCGCTAGATCATATATTTTACTACTAAGTACATTTAATTTTTCTTCTAATTTACCTTTAATAGTGTCTAAAGTATCAGTATCTACTCTTATACCATTCATTTCCATCTTAGCTAAAACTCTAACTAAAGGCATTTCTATATCTTTAAATAAATGTAACATATCTTCATTATCTAATTCAGTTGTAAATTCATCAACTGTTTCATATATAAATTTACTTTTTAATGCTAAATTATGATTAAATATATCTTTATCTTGAATAATACCCTTTTTAATCATATTAGAATAAAATTCTATATTATAGTTTTTAGTATTAGAAACATAACTAATATCATCTTTAACATTATAATTAAGCAAATATGCACTTATCATAGTATCTATTCTAACATTCTCTATATCTATACCCAATTTATTAAGTACAACTATATTCTTTTTTAAATCATATGTAGAATAAGCTTTACTAAAAATATCTTTATTAAGTAAAATACTTTCTTTATCTAATATATATACTTTTTCTCCATCATATATACTCATACCTAATATATATGCTTTATGATAATTCTCTTCACTTACTTCTATATAAAAAGCAAAATTATCTTTAGGATTAATTTTATCATTTACTATTTCATATTCTACTTTTTCTTTAACTTCTTTCTTTCCTTCTTTTTTTATAAATGAGAAAAACTCTAATTCTTCATATATACTCATTAATTCTTTTTCATTTCTAGGTTTAATTTTAATATCTTCAAAACTAAGTCCAATAGGAGCATTCTTATATATTGTTGCTAAATCCTTAGAAAAAAAAGCATTATCTTTATCAAGCTCTAATTTTTCACGAGTTTTTCCTTTTATATTATCTATATTATTATATACTTCTTCAAGTGAACCATATTCACTAATTAAATTAATTGCTGTTTTTTCTCCAATACCTTTAACTCCAGGAATATTATCACTAGCATCTCCCATTAAAGCTTTTAAATCTATCATTTTAATAGGATCACATTTATAAGTTTCTTTAAATACTTCTGTATTCATTAATATATAACCACTTTGTTTTAACAACTTAACATTAACTTCTTTACTAATTAATTGTAATAAATCTCTATCACTGCTTATAATAGTTGCATCATATAAATCATCTTCATCAGCCATTCTAGCAAAAGTACCAATTATATCATCTGCTTCATAGTTTTCTAAATTAAGCGCAGTTATACCCATTGCTTCAAGTATTTGATATGCATATGGAAATTGTTTTAATAAATCATTAGGAGTTTCAATTCTACCAGCTTTATAATTCTCATATTTATCATGTCTAAAGTTTTTACCTTTATCAAAAGCCACCATAATATATTCAGGATTCTCTTCATTAAGTATTTTATTAATCATATTAACAAACCCATAGAGTGCATTAGTAGGAAAATCCTTAGAGTTTTTCATTAAATTACCATTATATGCAGTAGCATAATAACTTCTAAATAATAAATTATTTCCATCAATCAATATTGCTCGTTTTTTCATATTACCTCACCACTATACTTAGTATATCAAAAAAAATAATTAATTTAAAGATGTTTTCGGTATATACAGGTCACAAAATATGACAAAAAGATACTATTTCTAGTATCTAACATGTTGAGGCTTTTTCATTCACCACATATGGATCATCTGGAGTTCCACTTCCAGTTACTTTGACACATGGAGATAGAGAAATGACAGGACGAACAACATAACCTTTGATACGGTAAACATTGTAGTAGCCCAAACCATCACTGTCGGAAGGCCAATTCCACTCGTTCGCATAGCGATTATACCAGTTGAAAGGCGACAAAGACCACCAACGATTTGATACTTGTGTCCCAGCACTATTGCTTATAAACCATGCATAAGGTTTCCTCATTTGTGTATATGCTACTCCTCCCGCAAAAGCTATTTCATCGGCCGTCATTAATGCAATTGGATAACTAAGTTGTGCATTTATATTATCTACACTGAATGCATCTCTAATGTCACTACAATTATATGTTGGATTTGCATTTGCTCCCTTTGTTACATAGTCCATTCTATAGTATGGTGCAAAATTGAACAGTGATGATGGACTTGATGCGTAATTGTAAGTTTCTCCTGTTCCTTCACTTCTATCATTACAATACACAGCACTTGTACTTAGATATTTTGTATAATTTGTTAAGTTGTTTTGATACCATGTATCTATATATGTTTTTATTGTACTATCTGTTGTATTCGCTCTTATTCCATCTAATGTACTATCATCTTCTCCGTATTTGTAGCCTACATATTTTGGACTTTTATAATTTGTATTAAATGCACTTTCTCCTATATGGCCACTTGTTGTATCATGACTAGTTCCTGCATAAAGTAATCTTATACTTTTATCATGATTTGTTCTTATTATTCTCCAATACATATTGTCTCCAAAATTCCAAGCATAACCACAATTAACATTGTATGAAGACGCTGATGTACATTCATCCATAGTTGAATATTCTTTACGCGAAGATAAATAGCTACTTGAATAATAGCCTATAATTGGTCCATTACTTGTATATTGGCCAAATTTTACCCAATTATTTGTTGTATTACCTGAATAATAATATACATTAACTGGAGTACTACCTTCTATGCTTTCAGTTGAAGTAAACAATGTACCTGTTGTTGTTTCTGTAAGTAGTGTTGCAAAGTCATTTGTTCCATTATTATCATTACTTCTTATTCTTCTCGTTGGATTGTCAGCTAGTATTTTGTTTAATAATGGAATAGGCTTCTCTGTTCCTTCAGTTATATAAATCTTACCTGTTATAGTCTTACCCATATCTTCATATTGGTTTCTATCTTCTTCTTTAAACTTTACTTCTATTGTATATTCTTGTGTTGTTCTTCCTGATATTGTTGTACTATATGTTAGTATTGTATCTTCTTGTGTATCTGATTTTGGTAATACTTCATAATCTGTCATGTTATGTCCATTATTTGTACTTGTTATTTTATATACTAAGTTATCAGATACAAATGTATTTACTAAATCTTGTATTACTATATTGTATTTATATTCTGTCTTAGATTTATTTTCTATACTAAATGTTTTTGTTATACTCCATCCTGGTTCTATATCTATTCCTTCTATTTTCTCTCCATTATTAAATATTACTCTTAAATCTCCTGTATTTAATGTAACATCTTTTTTATCTCCTTCTATCTCTGTTATAAAGTATGCTAGTGTTACTCCTATAACTATTAATAGTGATAAACATATTCCATAAATTAAATATTTTTTTTCTTTCATTGTCCTTCCTCCGTTTTTTAGAGCACTAAAAAACTCATAGACTGGTGCCTATGAATTTAATATAACGAAAAAACTATGGGTGTTATTTTCTTTTAACCCCCCCCGAAATTCGTACCAAGTTTGGTACTTAATTCAAAGAGAATTATTCTTTCCATAGTTTTGTGCTCCTTCTACTTTTACTCTTTAATTCTACCAAAATATCTTATTGAGTTCAAGTACTTTTTGTCAACTTAACATGTAGAATTAGTTTCATCTACTACATATGGATCAGTTGGTGTACCTGTTCCTGATACACTTACACAAGAAGATAGAGAAACTACAGGACGGATACTGATTATACTACCCACATTATAATTAAATAAACTACCAGGATAACCAGAACCACGAACATATAATACACGTGAATAAGAACTAGCCCAACCATATGGTGAAAGTAACCACCAATAACTAGCATCAGTTATAGAGGAGCCTATACTATTTGTATAATACCATGTGTATGGACTTGATAAACTCGTTCCCCATTTCCCACCAGCAAAAGATATTTCATCTGCAGTCATTAAAGCAATTGGATATTTTAATTTTCCATTTCCTCCACCATCAGTACTAGAACTAAATTTATCTTCTACAGCTTGGGTACTTTGAAACAACCCATTACTTGTATTTGCTCCACATTTATATGATGGTGTTTTATTTGTTCCTAATCTTGCATATGTACCAAAAAAGAACGAATTACTTGTTGAAATAGAATAAGTACCACTACTTACACTCCTATCGTTACAATATATTGCAGACTTGCTTATATATTTATCATAATTAGTTAATAAATTATCTTTATACCATACATCTATATAATCTTTTATTTCACTATCATTTGTATTAATTCTATTATTTTCTAATGAAGCACTTGTTCCATACATATAGCCTGCATACATTGGACTATCAGAAGAACTATTAAATTCAGATGTTCCTATATAACCAGCAGTTGTATCATGACTAGTACCACTATACAATAGCCTTACACTACCATCTTCATTAGTTCTTATTATTCTCCAATAATACCCTCCAAAATTAACCCAATTATTTTGTGTATTACCTGAATAATAATATACATAACTAGAATCCTCTGTCTTATTCGTTTTATATATTGTTCCTGTTGTATTTTCCGTATTAGTTGAAGAAAAATCTGTTCTTTCACTTATTGTTGGATTATCTCTTAGTATTGCTTTAGCTAACGTTATTCCACCACTACCTTGACTTTTATCATCTAAAACATTACCTCCATAAACGAGCTCAATATCATAATCTGGATATAATGCTATAGGTGCTTTAAGATAAAATACATTATTATCTTTTATGACTTCAATTGGATTAAAATAATAATCTTTAGATAACTTTTCTTTAAATTCTATAGTCCCATCTGTAATATTCTCATACTTTATAATTTGATAACCTTCTTCATTACTCTTCTTCTCATAAGATAACTTCTTTTGTTTCCCACTAACAAGAGTAATAACAACACTATCATAATTTAAATTACCACAAATAGAACAAGTATCATTAGTACAACACTTAATACTACTAATACCCTCATTATACCTTACATCTTCATTTAAATACTTAGATAAACTGTTTCTTAAAATAATCATTTCTGTATCTATTGTTACATTATTTTCATCTTTCTTTAAAACAGATAAAAACTTAAACATAAATATCATAACAAGTGATAATAAAACAATTGAAATAGTAACTTCTACCAAAGTAAATCCTTTCTTATTCATATCATCACCTAAACCTTAATGAACTATAATAATTATTACCATCTATTTTAAAATTAACTATAATATATTTATGACTCTCATCATCATCACTTACTGTTTTTAAATATAACTTTAACGAATTAGGTATACTATTATCATTCTTCAAATCATCTAACTTATTAGAAATAAATATTTTATTAACATTTAAACTATTAATTAAATCACTACAATTACTATTCATATAAGTACTACAATTATTACTATCTATACCAAAATAATTGCCCCCTATATCAAAAGTATTATTTATAAAATTACTTCTTAAAATATCTACTTTATATAAATCACCAATTCTATCATAATTAACTCTTTCGCTAATGTTAGTAACAACACTAATATAATTAGAATAAACATTCAAAACACATATAGAAAGTATAGTAATTAATAAAAGAGTTTCTATAAACACAAAACCTTTTTTATACATACTACTCATACTCCTTATTAAGTATCTCTTTAACATCATCAACTTCATTATTAACAACTTTATTTCTATAAGCATATAAAGATATTAAAGATAACATAAGTAATATAAAAACAACTATAAACGTATAAACAACTGACATTGATATAAACCCTTTCTTATTCATATTACCCACTCCTAGTATAATTATAGCATATCTATAATTAAAAAAAAAGCACTACCTTAAAATAGTACTCATATAATAAATTAGGTGATACAATGAATAAATTTAATGAAATAAAGAACTTATATAAAAATAATAGAAAGCTATTTAATACAATAATTCTAATAGTAAATATTGTATTAATATTTTGGCAATCTATATTTTCATTAATAAGTCCTTCTAGAAGTAATGTATTTCTATTATTAATATTAATTGGAACTCTACTATATCAAATAATTAAAGATAATTCTTAATAAAATTATTAGTTCTATACATATAATCTAACATTTTCTTAGTATCAATTACACTATTTAATTCATTAGAATTCTTTTCTAATTTATTTGGTATACTAATCATTATAAAGAATAACTTTAATTCTTCTTTAGTCAATTTAAAAGTATCATTATATACTTTAAATAAAGATTTAAAATCCATATTTTTATATTCATTTTTATATAACTTATATATATCTAAAACGGGTGTATCAACCATATAATTTTCCCAACCTGTTAATATTTTTTTATCACTAGTTAAATAATTATCTTTTCTTAAATTATTATGTACAATAGTAACTCTTTCTTTAGTTTTATCTTTAACTAGCTTATACCAAGAATTTAATTCTTTTTCCACATAAAACAAACTCGAATTAATTATAGTAAAGTTCCTTAGTAGCAAGTAATCACTAGGTGAATTATATATTTCAATATCACATTTTTTAACATAATCATCATAATATTCTTTTAAATAATCAATATTATCCATAAGAGTATCATAAATATCTTTATATTTCTTTCTACTTACATCTTTATAGTAAGTAGTTTTATAATGCATATCCGCTACAGTTCTAATGAATTCTTCATCATTATTTTCATTAAATCTATGAAATTCATCATAAAACTTATACTTTATTTCATTATTATTTTCACTTATAATTTCTGGATATATATCTAAATTTCTTTGACTAAGATAATTAAATAAACTAGACATATTTTTATTCTTTTTCTTAATAACTACTCTATCACCATCAGAATCTAATATCTTAGCTTTACCTTTAATTGTAATTCTATTTATCTTTTTCATCTATTACACAAGGTATAACTATTTTATCTCCTACTTTAATATTTTCTATATCATTATATTCTTTAATAGTTGTCATATTAACATTATACTTTATCATTACACTTTCTAAAGTATCTTCTTCTCTCATAATATATACCTTAAATTTATCAAAACCAGAATCAGGTATAGCTTCCATTACTTTATTAATAGTATTTTCATTTTCTTTCTTTTCATCTAACATCAATTCATTATGAAACTCAGTAGGTGTCTCTAATTTTAAATCAGTATTAACTTCCTCAGTCATATCTTCTCCATCCTCTTTATTCTCTTCTTTAATCATTTCACTAACTTCAGGTACAATCTCACTATAATCCATCTTTAAATCAACTTTAATATGTAAAATATCTTTTTCTACTACATAATTAAAATCATCAATAGATAAATTAATAGTATCTTTATCTATCAAACTTGATAAAGCTATTGTAAAAGGAATAGTATAAGAAAATTCTTCTTTAGTTATACTTGATTTAGTTACCTTATATTCACCCATTACATCAAAATAGCCTTCTATAGTATCATCAATTATCTTATAATCATGAGAAATAGATATATCACTTATCTCAGCTACAAAAGTTTTCATAATACAATCTTTCTTAAATTCAATAATATTATTCATAATAAAACGCTCCTTTCATTTAAATATATGTAGGAGCGCTATTTTAATAACTATTTTTTTAATAATCTTTTATAAGGAGTAGCAAATATAGAAACATAACCATCATTTTCTAATTCATCTATAGTAGATTGTTTCCATACACCATACTCATCTAATTTAATAAGTTTATTAAATTCGTCATCTAAAACACAATAAGTTCTTATTCTTCTTAAATTATCAAAAGAAATATACTCTTCATAAAAATAATTCTTTATTTGATTACCATATACCATTTTCATCCATCTAGTTCTTGCTTTGTCTTTCATAAGATACCCCCTTAAAAAAATAATTAAATATATCTATATAATCTTCAACAAATATAAATTTAATTTTGCTTTTTATTACATTATCTAATTTTACCACATTTCTCTTATTTTCGCAAGATAAGAATATTATATTAATATTATTCTTGATCGCAGCATAACTCTTTTCTCTAATCGCACCTACTGGTAAAACATCTCCTAAAAGTGTCATTTCACCAGTCATAGATATATTACTAGGTATCTTTTTATCAAGTAAATAACTTAAAATTGTAGTAGTTATCATAGTACCTGCACTAGGGCCGTCTTTAGGTACACCACCTTCTCTAAAATTTAAATGAATAGTTTCTTTTAACTTCTTAGGATCAATATTAAAATCTTTAACATGACTCTTAATATAACTTAATGATATAAATATACTTTCTTTTAAAGTATCTCCAAGTGTTCCACTAGTAATAAATTCTTCTTTACCAGGATAACTTGTAACTTCTATTTCAAGAATAGAGCCACCATAAGGTGTAGCCGCTAGAGCTTTAGTAAGTCCAACTTTATTTTTTGAATTTCTAACCGGCATATACTTAACAGTGCTTAAATATGTGACAAGATCTTTTTCTTTAATTTCTATTTCAGTTAGTTTCTTATTATTAAATTTATTCTTAGTAATAATCTTTCTAATAATCTTATTTAATAATCTTTCAAGTTCTCTTATACCACTTTCCTTTGTATAACCATCTATAATTTTATATATCACATCATCACTAATTTTAACTTTAACAGTAGATATACCATTTTTAACTTTAACCCTATCTAATAAATAATTCTTAACTATAATAACCTTTTCATAATCTAAATAAGCGTCTAAATGAATAATCTCTAATCTATCTTGTAATACAGGAGGTATCAAATTAATATCATTCGCAGTTAGTAACCAAGTAACATCATTTAAATTAACTTTTTCCTCTATATAATTATCTACAAAACTAGAATTTTGATTAGAATCCAGTAGGTCTAATAAAGCACTTGATGGGTCTCCCTTATAATCTTTACTTAACTTATCTACTTCATCTAAAAGTATTACAGGATTCATACTTCCAGACTTAATTATTGAAGTTATAATTTTACCAGGACTACTACCAATATATGTCTTTCTATGTCCTATTAATTCTGCAGGGTCATTAATACCCCCTAAACTAATCTTTACAAAGTTTTTATTTAAACACTTAGCTATACTTTCAGCTAACGTAGTCTTACCTACTCCTGGTGGTCCTACTAAACATATAATAGGACTAGCAGTATTCTTATTATTTAACTTAACAGCAATATATTCAATAATTCTCTCTTTAACTTTATTTAATCCATAATGTGTACTATCCAACCTTTTTTTAATTGTTTTTAAACTATTTTCATCCTTAGTATATATTCCCCAAGGTATAGACATCAAATAATCAATATAGCTTCTAATAACTGCTAATTCGGGACTTACATCTGGCGTAACACTAAACCTATCTAATTCATTTATAATTCTATTTTTTATATTAGAAGGTATATTACTATTTAATTTAGAATTAACATTATCTATATACTCACTCTTACTATCTTTTTCCCCAAGTTCTTTTCTAATAATTTTTATCTTTTCCTTCAAAAGCATTTCTTTTTGCATTTCATCTAAATCTGCTTTTAACTCTAAATCTATTTTATTTTCTAACTCTAAAATAGCTAACTCAATATTAATCTCTTTAATTAACTTCTTAGCTCGACTCTTTCTACTATAGTCCAATGAAAAATTTAACTTTTTTTCATAATTTAAAGGTAAAAAATTAGCAATTATATCAGTTAACTTATCTAAATCATTAATACCTTTTATTTGATTTAATATAGAATTAGAAATATAAGGATTAACACTAATAAATTTATCTACTTCATTTAATAATTTTCTAAGTAAAGCAGTTTCTTCTATCTCATCAAAATCATCTTCTCTTAAAGGAATAGTACATCCAAGTAATATATCTTTTTCGTTAGGATAATTAATAAAATCAGTTACACGTACTCTTTTAATACCCTTTAAAACAACTCTAACGTTTCCATTAGGTAATTCTATTTTACTAGTAATTTTAGCAATAACACCTATATTAGGTAAATCAGAAGTATCTGGATTAACCTCTAAATCATTAACAGGAGTTACAACTAAAACATCATCACCATGATTGATTTTGGATAATTCTACTATCTTTTTAGTAATATTATTATTAAGTTCAACTCTAGCATCAGATAATGGCAATACTACTAGACCTTTTAACAAAATAACAGGTAAATTACTCTTAATCATAGTATCGCCTCCATGGCTATTTATTATAATTAATTTAGGTGACATTGTCTACAAAAAAAATAAGTTTTTGAAATATTTTTCTCAAACTTATTTAATTAAATACAATTTATTTTAATTCTGCTTCTTTATAACATTTAAGTGAAGAACCACTTCCAGAGTATGTACTCCAATCAGTATCACATTCATAATACGTTTCGGTATAATGATCACATACTTGAGTAGTCCAACAGCAAGGCCTATTATCTGGGCACCTGCCTGAATAACACTGACGTCCTGGTCTACAATTTTTAGTTGCATCTCTAGTTTTCTTTGTACCATTAATCACACAAACTGCACCTTTTTCAGAATCATTAATCAACTCTCCACTTGAACAAGTATAACTTTGCTTTGCTTCAATAGTACAAGTATCATCTTGTGTAACATCACTTATAGTTAATACATTATTTAGTATCGTTCCCTTCGTTCCTTTGTCACAACTTACAGTTGAAAGTACAAAAGTATACTTTTCATCAGGTGTTAAATTAAATGTGGCACTATCTCCATAATTAACTACAGCACTATTGTAGTTTGATGATCCATTTACAACTTTTAATTTAATTGTATATTTATTTATATTATATTTTGCATATATATAAAAATTTTCTGTATTTTTAACTATAGTTTTGTATTCAACTAGCTTAGTTAAATCTTTATCTAAATACCATCCATCAAATGTATGTCCAGTTTTAGTAGGTATAGGTAAATCTCCAAATTGAGAATTATAAGTTAGTATTTTAAATTTATCATTCAATTTACCACCATTAGCTTCATAAAAAACTGTTACATTAAATTTATCACTAAATATCCATGGGTCTATATAAGTACCACTTCCACTTACTTCAATACCTTTTCTAACATTTAATGTTGGTCTAACACGACTAGATGTAGTATTATTAATATCTTCAATAACATTCATGTATTTTATATTCTTAATTACATTATTATCTAATACTAAATATTGATTATCATTATATAAGTAACTTTTAAGTTCGGAATACGAAAGAATACCTATGTTTTCAAAATCACTTGTTTTACAACTACTTTCATCACAATTAAATTTATCTGTACTTTGAAAGTAAAATTCTTTCATATCAAAAGTATTATAAAGATTATTCAATACATTTTTTAAATTATCTTTAGTAGTTAAATAATTAATTTTAGAACCTTTAGTTATCCCACCGAAAAAGATGATGCCTCCAAATAATGTACAAATCAATAAAATTAATAATATTTTTTTCACAATATCACTCTCTTTCTTTTTTAATTTAATGTAGCATTCATATAACATTTAAGTGAAGAATCAGTTCCTGAATATTCTTTCCAACCATTATCACATGAATAGTAAGCGTCATGTCCACAAGGGTATGTATAGTCTTCACCACAATAACCTCCATACCTACAATTTGGATATGTACCCTTTGAACCAAAAGAGCATCCTCTTAAACAACTTTTTTTGTTCTCGCCCTTATAAGAAGAACATGATTGTTGACATGTATAACAATTGCACGTTCCTTTTCCACGGCATGTTCTTTTTTCTGCAGGATGATAAGTTCCAGATGTAACACATATATAGCCTTTACTGGAATCATTAATCAACTCTCCACTTGAACAAGTATAACTTTTTTTTGCTTCAATAGTACAAGTATCATCTTGTGTAACATCACTTATAGTTAATACATTATTTAGTATCGTTCCCATCGTTCCTTTGTCACAACTTACAGTTGAAAGTACAAAATTATACTTTTCATCTGGTATTAAATTAAATGTTGCACTATCTCCATAATTAACTACAGCTCTATCATAGTTTGATGACCCATTAACAACTTTTAATTTAATTGTATATTTATTTATATTATATCTTGCATATATGTAAAAATCTTCTATATTTTTAACTATAGTTTTGTATTCAACTAACTTAGTTAAATCTTTATTTAAATACCATCCATCAAATGTATGTCCAGTTTTAGTAGGTATAGGTAAATCTCCAAA
>CAKOLW010000017.1 GCA_934096405.1 uncultured Bacilli bacterium | reverse complement strand
AATCTTTTTACGATATCTTTTATTATTATTGAATCATAAATATCATTTAAATATGTTTTTCTTGAAGTATCATCTTTTTGCATAAATCTTTGTGGCATTCCACCCCATTTAATATAATCATTAAATGCATCTTCAATATCTCTATTATCCGTAATATTTAATAATTTACAAACCTCATCAAATGTAAATGGAGTAATTTTAAAACTTACATATCTTCCTGCTATATGAGTTGCTAAATCACTTGATAATAAATCACTATTAGAACCAGTTATAAAAATTGATGTGTTTTTTGTTGCTCTTAATGAATTAACAACTTTTTCCCACTCAAGAACATTTTGAATTTCATCAAAAAATATATAATACTTTTTATCATCGATTATTTTTTCTTTAACATAATTGTTTAATTTTTTAGGATTAGTATATTCTTCATAATCATAATCTTCAAAATTAATATAGATAATGTGATTATCATCCACATCATTTTCTTTTAACTCATCTATTATTTGTCTTAAAATAACTGATTTTCCAGAACGTCTAATACCAATTAATACTTTAATTAATTCTTGATCATAAAATGGTCTAATTAATTTTAAATATCTTTCACGAATAATCATAAATCATCATCCCTTCCTGTATATACATTATAATACTATATTCTGTTTTTGTCAACTTATTACGTCATAGAGTAATTTTTTTATGTTTTCCCCAATTTATTACGGTTGCACACTTATTATATAATAAGTAATTAAGCAATCCTAATACAGCAAAAAAAGATTTCAACAAGCTAAAAACTTTTATCTTAATATTTTTTTTAATATTAAACAATATAACATTAATTTATGTACATTCTTTCTATCACATTAAAATTTTATACACTTAAATTGTATAAATAAAATTTCTATGATAAAATATACTTAGAATAAAGAGGTGTTATATGAAAGACAACATAATAATTGATGTAACTGGTTATGATAAAGTATTATTTAAAGAAGGCGGTACTTTAGAAGAACTATTAAAAAAAATAGATGCTCCTAAAAACATAATCGCAGGTATAATAAACAATGAAATAGTAGAATTAAATTATAAACTTAAAGAAGACACTACTATAAAACTAATTACTACTAATGATAGACAAGGTTCAAAAATATACATAAATGGTTTAAAGTTTTTATACATAACTGCTATAAAAGAATTATATGGTGCATCCACTGATGTAAGACTTAAACATAGTTTAGACAAAGGAATATATACAACAATTGATATGGAACTAAACACAAAAGTATTAGAAGAAATAAAAACAAAAATGCATGAACTAGTAAAAAAAGACTTACAAATAGAAAAAATAACAACAAGTAGAAAAGAAGCTATAAAATATTTCGATTCAATAAATGAACAAGAAAAATCAAGTAATTATAAACAAATGACTAATGAAGTAGTAACTCTTTATTCACTATTAGATTACTATAACTATTTCTTTAGTCCAATGCCTATAAGTACAGGAATATTAAAAGATTTTGATTTAACTTTAACAAAAGATAAAGCTGTAATACTAGAATACCCAGATACTCTAACAGGCTCAATACCAAAATATAATCATATGGAAAAAGTACTAAATGTATTTACTACATACTCATCATGGGCAAATAAACTAAATGTTAACTACGTATCAGACGTAAATAATGTAGTAATCCAAGGAAAAATAAAAGAATTTATTCAACTAAATGAAATAAAACAAAATGATGATCTAAATAAAATAGCTAATGAAATAGAAAATAACATAAATGATATAAAACTTGTACTAATCGCGGGACCTTCTTCATCAGGTAAAACAACAACAAGTAAAAAACTATCTTTATACCTAAAAAACAAAGGAATAAATCCATTTATAATATCTACAGATGATTACTTTAAAGATAGAAAAGATACTCCAAAGAATGAAAAAGGCGAATACGAATATGACATACTAGAAGCATTAGATACAGAACTATTTAATGAACAAATAACTAAACTATTAAATAATGAAAAAGTAAAAATACCAACATATAACTTTATCACTGGAGAAAAAGAATTTAAAAATAAAGAAATATCTATAGAAAATAGAGACTTAATTATAATTGAAGGTATACATACTTTAAATGAAGAATTAACTAAAAGTATACATAGAAAAAATAAGTACAAAATATATATAAGTCCATTTACTCCACTTGATTTAGACAGACATAATCATGTATCAACTGTGGACATTAGACTTATAAGAAGACTAGTAAGAGATTATAGAACAAGAGGATATGACGGAGAAGCAACCTTAAAAAATTGGCCACTTGTAAGAGCAAGTGAAGAAAAATATATATTTCCTTATCAAAAAGAAGCAGATGTCGTTTTAAATACTGCTCTAATATATGAGTTAGGAATACTTAAAACATATGCAATACCAATCTTACAAGGAATAGACTACAAAAGTGAATATTATATAGAAGCAATAAGAATAATAAATTTCTTAAAATACTTCTTAGATATACCAGAAAGTGTATTACCAACAACAGCACTATTAAGAGAATTTGTTGGTGGAAGTTATTTTGAATAGGAGGAAAAGTAAATGATAAGAGTAGCAATTAATGGTTTTGGGAGAATAGGAAGATGTGCACTAAGACAAATGAGTGAATTAGATAATGTAAAAGTAGTCGCAATTAATGATTTATCAGATCCACTTACACTAGCATATCTATATAAGTATGATTCAGTTCATAGAACAAATAAAGAAAAAGTTACATATGATAATGATAGTATAATAGTTAAAGATGAAGAAATTAAAATATTTAAAGAAAGTGATCCAAACAATTTACCTTGGAAAGAACTAGATATTGATGTTGTTTTAGAATGTACTGGGGTATTCACATCTAGTGAAAAATCTCAAGCACATATAAACGCAGGAGCAAAAAAAGTAATCATAAGCGCACCTTCAAAAGATGACACGAAAACAGTAGTTTATGGAGTAAATGAAAGTGTTTTGAATAGTGAAGATACAATTATAAGTGCTGCTTCTTGTACAACAAATTGTCTAGGACCGGTATTAAAATTATTAAATGATAATTACCATGTAATAAGTGGGTTCATGTCTACAGTTCATGCAATGACAAACGACCAAGAAACACTCGATATAACTCATAAAAAGGGTATAGAAAGTAGAAGAGGCAGAGCTGCTAGTTTAAACATAGTACCAACTTCAACAGGCGCGGCATCACAAATCGGTAAAGTTATACCCGAATTAAATGGTAAACTTGATGGAGTAGCATATCGTGTACCAGTAGGTGATGGTTCACTAATAGATTTAAATGTTCTAGTAGAAAAAAATCCTACAATTGATGAAATAAATAAAATGTTCAAAACTAATCAAAATGAAACAATTAAAATAGTAAATGCACCATTAGTAAGTAGTGATATTATTGGATGTATAGAAGGTGCAGTAGTTGATTCACTTTTGACAAAAGTACTAGATATGAATGACTATTCAATGATTAAAGTATCAGCATGGTACGATAATGAATGGGGTTACACTAGTCAAATGTTAAGAACTATGGAATATTGGATGAATATCAAAAACTAATCCAAAGTACTTGAACTCAATAAGATATTTTGATAGAATTAAAGAGTAAAAAGTAGAAGGAGCACAAAACTATGGGACAAATAGATTTCTTTTATAATAAAACAATAGTTTGTTATGGGGGGGGTCAGTATTATTAACTAATTCTCATAGTTTTTTCGTTATATTAAATTCATAGGCACCAGTCTATGAGTTTTTTAGTGATCTAAAAATGGAGGAAGGACAATGAAAGAAAAGAAATATTTAATTTATGGGGTTTGTTTGGTATTAATATTATTAGTAGGATTAACTTATGCATATTTTTCAATAATCATATTAGGCGAAAAAAAGAAAGTAACAGTTAATACAACAGACTTAAGAATAGTATTTGATAATGGAGACGATATAGAAGGAATAAATATAGAACCAGGATGGAGTATAACTAAAACATTTAGTGTAGAAAATAAAACAAGTAATGAGTATAAATATAATTTAGTATTTAAAGATTTAATAAATACATTTGTAACTAAAGGGTATTTAGTATATAAAATAACAAGTACTAATAATGGTTATAATATGAGTGATTATAAAGATATACCAAAGTCGAATATAGTAGCCAATAAAGTTATAGAATATAGTGTACCTATTTCATCAAATACAAAACAAGAATATACAATAGAAATAAAATATATAAGTGATGATAATGTAGATCAAGGAGATGACATGGGAAAAGAATTATCAGCTTATTTGTATATTGAAGAAGGAACAAAAATACGTTATGATAAAGGAACATTGGCATATAAATTGTTAGAAGATAATACATTAAGTGAAAGAACAGATTTTGCAACACCATTTACTGAAACAACAACAGGAACATTATTTACTTCAACAGAAAGCATAACAGGAATAACTAGTACTCCACAAGAAGTATACTATTATGCCGGTAATACAACAAATAACTGGGTTAAATTTGGAGGATTTTATTGGAGAATAATAAGAACCAATCATGATGGAAGTATAAGATTACTTTATGTAGGAACAAATCATGATACAACAAGTGGAAATATAGGAACAAGCAGATTTAATGCAAACTATATAAGTTCAAAATATGTAGGTTACATGTATGGAACGAGTGGTTCTTTAGAAAATAATAGAACAAATGAAAATGATAGTACTATAAAAACAGCAGTTGATACATGGTATCAAAACAGCCTAACAAATTATACAAAATACTTAAGTACAAGTGCAGTTTATTGTAATGACAGAAGTGAAGAAGTAGGTTCATATGGTACATCGCAAGAATTTAATTTTGCATCATATAAAAGATTATATACAGATAAGACACCAACATATAATTGTAGTGATATAAGAGATGCATTCAGTGTAGAAAATACAAGTGCAAAATTGGACTACCCAATAGCATTAATGACGGCAGACGAAATAGCTTTCGCAGGAGGAGTAGCAAGTAAAACAATGAGTACACCATATGCATGGTTTATAAGCAATAGTTCTGGAACACAAGTATCAAGAAATTGGTGGACCATGTCGCCTATCGGCTGTCGTGGTGGCGGCATGGCGTACGAGTGGCGCTGGGATTCCTACGAAACGTACTTGGACGACTACGGCGGCAACGTGATCGAATCGTATGCTGTTCGCCCTGCCATTTCTCTAAAATCTTGTGCTCTATATGGTACAGGAGATGGAACAGCTGAAAATCCATATACAATCCAAGAAACAGAGAGTGGATGCTAAAACTACAAATCTTGATAAACGTCCGAAACCCTTTTCGGACGGCACTCCGCCAGCTTCAGTTGGCGGTTTGACTAAAATTGGTATCAAGTGTAAAAACACTTTTGATATAGGGAATAGGCTGTAATAGTATAGGAAGCTCTTCTCACTTAGTTGGGTGGTCCTTGTCGCCTATCAACTGTAATGGTAACAATGCGAACGAGTGGAATTGGAATTCCGACAATGCGAACTTGAACAACAACAACGTGAACAACACGAATGCTGTTCGCCCTGTCAATTTCTCTAGAGTTTAAACTTAAAATTATTGTAAAAATAATTTAATAATAGTTTAGATTTAAAATAAAAGTCATAACAAATGTTATAGTGGACTAATATATAGAGAAACAAGTTTATTTCCTTAGTACTTATAGTACTTAAATACCCTATAATATCAGTTATATTGGTAAACATCTTTATAATAGAGATATTATATAATGGAAAGCATATGCTTTCCATTAATATTTATTATTAGATTTTTCTTTTATCACTTCCAAATGAAAGGAAATTTGTAATGATAAATGAATATATTAAAATAAGAAATAAATTTAAAGATTGTGTTGTACTTGTAAAAAGTGGAATATTTTATTATACTTATGATAATGATATGTATTTAAAAAGTAAGATTAGTTATAAAGGTTATTTAAGTTTTAGTTATACTAAATTAATAGATAATTATAAGTAAAGAAAGTGTTAAAAACTTTCTTTTTTCTTTTAATTACATTAAAATATTTATATAATTAAACTGGTGATACTAAATGAATAATATAACTAACTTAGATGTAAATAATAAAAAAGTATTAGTAAGAGTAGACTATAATGTACCAATTAAAAATGGTTTAGTACTGGATAACAATAGAATAATACAAAGCATTGAAACAATAAATTACTTAATTGAACATAATGCTAAAATAATACTTATGTCTCACATGGGAAAAGTAAAAAAAGTAGAAGATAAAATGTTAAATACTTTAAAACCAGTAAAAATAGAATTAGAAAAAATATTAAATAAAAAAATATATTTTGCTGAAGAATTAAAAGGGAAAGCATTAGAATCTCAAATTAACTCTCTTAAACCAGGAGAAATCTTACTAATGGAAAACACAAGATACATGGATGTTCCAGATAACTTAGAAAGCAGTTGTGATGAAGAACTTTCTAAATACTGGGCTAGTCTAGGAGATGTATTCATTCTAGATGCCTTTGGTTCATGTCATAGAAATCATGCATCTACTTATGGAATAAGTAAGTACTTACCACATGCTATAGGTTTCTTAATAGAAAGAGAATTAAAAGAATTAAATAAAATAAAAAAAGATAAAAAAACTTTCATACTAGGTGGATCTAAAGTTAGTGATAAAATAGGCATAATAAAAAATCTAATGGACAACACCGACAAATTCCTAATTGGAGGTGCAATGTGTGCAACATTCCTAACTGCGAATGGTAATCCAGTAGGAAGTACTTTTGTAGAAACTGATAAAATAACAGAATGTAAAAATCTTTTAAAAACAGGAAAAATAATAATTCCAATAGACTATGTAACAGAAGATGGAGTAAAAGAATTAAATGATATATTTAATGATGAACACATACTAGATATTGGACCTAAAACAATAGAACTATTCAAAAATAACATTGATATAAATACCCTTATAGTATTAAACGGAACACTAGGTAAATATGAAGAAGATGCATATCAAAATGGTACAAAAGAAATATTTAATTATCTAAAAGAAAACATAGTTAAAACAGTAGTACTTGGTGGAGATACATCATCTGCTGCAAAAAAATATAACTTTAATGCTTCATACATTTCAACTGGAGGAGGAGCAAGCCTAGAATATCTAGAAGGAAAAGAATTTGAAACACTAAAAATAATGGAGGAATCCAAATGAAAACAATAGTACTGAATCATAAAAGTTATCTAAGTTATAATGAAATAACTAAATATAAAGAAAAAATAAATAACATCCAAACTAAAAATATTAACCTAGTATTAATGCCTAACTTAGCATATCTATCATTATTTAAAGATTCTAAAATAAAAATTGGTGCTCAAAATTTCTATAGTTATAACTATGGTTCATACACTGGTGAAGTGCCACTAGAAATATTAAAAAGTCTAAACATAAATTACACCCTAGTAGGACATCCAGAAAGAATCACCTTAAAATTAGACACCTATGAAGAAATAAAAGAAAAACTATATAGAAGTCTTAACTCAGGGTTCAAAACTATTCTTTG
The DNA here is from genome assembly GCA_934096405.1 of uncultured Bacilli bacterium. Taxonomy (GTDB): domain Bacteria; phylum Bacillota_I; class Bacilli_A; order RF39; family UBA660; genus CAKOLN01. Next base: position 19,001 of record CAKOLW010000017.1, on the reverse strand, counting down.
TATAGGACATGATGAAAAACTAAGTACAGTAAAAAAAGAATTAAAATACTACATAAAATCCTCAGACTATATAGACATAAAAAACTTAATAATCGCATATGAACCAATATCTAAAATAGAAAATGAAGAAGCTAACTTAAAAGACATAGAATATTTAAATAAATATATAAAAGAATACTTCATGTATGAATTTGAAGAAGAAATAGAATTCTTCTATGGAGGATCAGTTAATAAAGAAAACATAAATGAAATTCTTAATATAACAGATGGAGTTATAATAGGAAAACTAAGTACTGACATAAACTCAGTTAAAGAAATAATAGAAAATACAACAAAATAAAATCAACAAATACATTTTATGACACAAAACATCATTATTAGACATAACTAGACCTTTTTCGCTATGGATTTATGTATAATAAACTTATATAATAAAGACAGTGTTAAAGGAGAAATAAATGAAAAAGAAAATAATGATTGTGGATGATAACAAGGCCTTAGTAGGTATGTTAAAAGAGTTTATAAATAATACTAATGACTTAACATTATTAAAAGAAGCATATAATGGTGGAGAAGCATGGAAATATATAAAAGATAATTATAGTGAAATAGATGCTTTAATATTAGACCTAGTAATGCCAGAAAAAGATGGAATGTATTTATTAGATAAATTAAAAGAAAACAAAATAAATTTAAAAATATTAGTATTAACAAGTTACAACGAACAAGAAACAATAAGAAATGTAAGTGAATTTGGAGTAAAATATTTCATGTTAAAACCATTTGACTTACAAGAATTACATAAAAGAATACAAGATATAACAAATCCTAAAGTAAAAGAAGCAAAAATAATAAATGTAGAAAAGAATAATACTCAAGCAATGATAACTAAACTTTTACATGAATTAGGAATACCTTCTCATATTAAAGGCTATCAATACATAAGAGAAGCCATCAATATGGTATATGATGATCCTAAACTTATAGGAGGCATAACTAAAGAATTATATCCAGAGATAAGCACTAAGTATGGTCAATCAGTAACTCGAGTAGAAAGAGCAATTAGACACGCTATTGAAGTGAGTTGGAATCGTGGAGATTGGGACTTAATGGAAGAAATCTTTGGGCATTCAGTTGATATAGATCGAGCAAAGCCAACAAACTCAGAATTTATAGTAACAATCGCAGATAAACTAAGATTAGATATGCTAAAAATACACTAATTCTTTAAATTAAAAAAGAAATGTGCTAGAATGTATCTAGGTGATAAAAATAATGAAAAAAGTAATATTATTAATACTAGATGGATTTGGAATAAACAACAGTGAATATGGAAATGCAATAAAACAAGCAAGAACACCTGTAATAGATAAACTTCTAACAGTTTTTCCACATGCACAATTAGCAGCTTCAGGAATAGAAGTTGGACTTCCAAAAGGACAAATGGGAAATAGTGAAGTAGGACACATGACTATAGGTAGTGGTAGAATTAATCCACAACCATTAACATACATAAATGATAAAATAAAAAGTAAAGAATTTTTTGATAATGAAGTACTAAAAAATACAATGAACTTTGTAAAGGAAAATAACTCAACACTTCACTTAATAGGACTTCTTTCTAATGGTGGAGTTCATTCAAGTATAAATCATTTCTATGCAGCCCTAGCAATGGCTAAACTAGAACATGTAGAAAAAGTAGTATTTCACTTTATAACAGACGGAAGAGATACAGATCCTAAAAGTGGGGTTAAATTTGTAACAGACTTTATGGAAAAAGCAAATAAACTTAAACTAGGAGAAATAGGTACTATCTCAGGTAGATATTATGCAATGGATAGAGATAATCGTTGGGAAAGAATAAAAAAATCCTATGATGCAATGTGCTACGGATTAGGTAATTCTTTTTCAAATTATGAAAGTTGTTTTAAAGAACACTATAAAAGAGATATAACAGACGAATTTATTAATCCAAGTATACTATCAAATAACACTATAAAAGATAATGATGCAATACTATTTATTAACTTTAGACCAGAAAGAATGAAAGAACTAATAGATGCATTTCATGATAAAAACTTTAAACCATTCAAAACAAAACAATATCAAAACTTAAAATTAACATCTTTATTTAACATACATCAAGATATTGAATATGCATTTGATACTGAAAAACCAAAAGAAACATTTGGTGAATACATAGATGGATTAGACTATACACAAGCAAGAATAGCTGAAACAGAAAAATATGCTCATGTTACATACTTCTTTGATGGAATGGAAGAACTATCAAGTAACAAATGTGATAAAATATTAGTACCATCTCCAAGTGTACCAACATATGATATGAAACCTGAAATGAGTGTAGGAGAAGTAACAGAAAATGTTTTAAAAGCAATTGATAATGATTATGATTTCATATTAGTTAATTTTGCAAATCCAGACATGGTTGGACACACAGGTAACTTTAATGCAACTAAAGATGCCATAGAAATATGTGACTTCTGTGTAGGAAAAATATTTGAAGCAGCTAAAGAACATTTCTATGAACTAGTAATAACTGCTGACCATGGTAATGCAGAAAAAATGTTAACAAGAGATGGAACACCAATAACTAGTCACACAACAAGTCTTGTTCCTTTCATAGTATGTAATGAAGAATATAAATTAAAAGAAACAGGCTCACTAAAAGACATAATACCAACAATAATAGATATATATCAAATAAAAAAACCAGACAAAATGACTGGAGAAAGTTTAATAATCAAAGAAGATTCAAAGTAGTCTTCTTTTTTATTGGTTAAGAAATAAATACGATAAATCATTTCTTGCTAATTTGACACCAGAACAAAGAAAAAAGATGCATCCGATATTGCTAAATATAATAAAACTAAAAAATAAAATGAGTGGATTTAAATTAACAGTATTAGAAAACAATATTGAAAAGACAAATAAACCAAAAATATATTGCATAACTCATATAGGAAAATATGATATTGAGGTAGTTTCGCAAGTAATAAAAGAACATTACTACTTATTCTCTGGCGATTTTGAAAATATACACGATACAACAGAAGAAATATTTCTTGGATTTAATGGAGTTTTATTTGTAAAAGAAGATTACAAAAAAGATAGAGCATTAGTAAAAGAAAAAATGGTACAAAAGTTAAAAGAAGGTGCAAACATAATGTACTTTCCAGAAGGAACCTGGAACTTATCTCCAAACTTACCAGTTTTACAAATATCATATGGAATAATAGAAACCGCAAAAAAAGGTAATGCAATCTTAGTACCAGTAGCAATCGAAGAATATGATAAACACTTTATTTCAATAATTGGTAAAAACTTTGAAGTAGATAAATATGGTGAAGACAAATTAACGTCTATTAAAGAACTAAGAAACGATAATGCAAGCAAAAAATTGAATATATGGGAAAGTGTTCCTGAAATAAAACGAGCAGAACTTGATAAAAATAGTTTTGATGAACATATTGATAAAAAAATAAGTGAATGGTCAAATTTTGGCTTAGAAGAATTTTATGAAAGAGTCTTTAAACCCCAAAATATACCATTAGAAAAAGATGTTTATGCGTTTTTAAAAGAATTATCTATTAATCAAAACAATGCATTTCTGGCTAGGAAAAAAGATGAATATATAAAAAAATATAAGTTATAAAGAATTGAAGAAAAACAGACTCATAAAAGTCTATTATTTTTATGCAAAAAAGCTTATACTTGCATTTTTTTATAATTGTGATAAAATAAAGTACATTTGGAGGGATACTTATGATTAAAAAAAGATTAGAGTATATGCTAAATTATGACAAAGATGTAACCTTAACAGAAAAAGGTGTTGTCAATCGAAATAAAATAAGACCATTAATATATGAAATACTAAAAATGTCAAATAAATTAAAATTAATAATAGAAAAAAAAGAATTTAATAAATCAGATAGACCAGTAATATATATAGCATCCCATTCATTTAAAGATGATGTGCTTAATACTGTTGTAACAATAAAAGATGATGCTCAAATTATCTTTGGTAACATAGATTTATTCTTTAACACTTTGGATGGACTATTTTTATGGATTTATGGTTGTCAATTAGTTGATAGATACGATAAAAAATCAAGAGAGGCCATGAAAGAAAAAATGAATAAAATTTTAGAGTTAGGTAATAACATTATAATTTTTTCTGAAGCTACTTGGAATCTCTCACCAAATTTACCAATGCAAAATCTTCATTGGGGTTATTATGACATTGCAAAAAAACACAATGCTTTAATTGTGCCTGTTATAACAAATAAAGTAGGGAATAAATGCTATTCTAGAATGCTTAAAGGAATAGAAATTGATGATTTTAATAAAGATGATATAAGTCTTATGGCAAAAAAAGTTGTCAATTATTTCAATAAAGCAGTTGATCTTATAACAATAAGTACAGATAATTTAAATAATTTAAAAAAAGAATTAAATAATCTCCAACCTATAGTTAATTCATTAACAAACAACGACAACATAAAGTCTCGTCTTCATTTTATTAAAAACAAAATATATAAAATTATAGATGATATAAGTACTGAAAAAAATAAAAGTTCTAACCAAACAGAATTGTTGATTTTAAAAGAAATTTTATCTTATTTGTCTAGAATAATTAATATAGAAAAAGAAGTATTTACAATAAAAATTAGAGACATAATGGCAACTGAAAAATTTGATATGTACGCTAAACATCCTGATAATAGTTATGAAAAAAAATCAAAAGATAAATATGAAGCATGGAATAAATATTTAAGCGATACTATTAAAGCTACACCTTATTTCTACTATGGACCAGAACAAACCACAATTTGCAAAGATAAATTAATTAAAGATGAACAAGAAGTTATGCCCTGGTTATATGATGAGAAAAAAATGGTATTAAAAAAATAAAATCCTTGTAAAATATCAAAGAATTATATATACTATAGTTATGATAAGGGAGTGGTTAAAGTGCCTAACATGTATTTGCCTGTAACTGCAAATTTGATCTCATTTATATTACTAATGGTATATTTTTCAAAAAAAAGAATAGGATTACTAGAAAATAAAATATATCTTTTAATGCTATTTTCTATTCTTATGGATAGTGCCTTTGTAAGTATATTATTTTATAATGTATACACTAATTATAATGAAGCTCTAGTAAAACTTTTGAATAAATGTGATTTCGTCTTTTTGATAATTTGGTCGTCATGCCTGATGCTATATACATTCATTGTAACATATAAGGGAATTAAAAACTTTAATAAAAAGATTAAAGCAGTAGTTATAATTACAGCCATAATCGATTTACTAATGTTTATAATTGAATTCAAATTACCAATAAATATTGTTTTGATTAATCCATTAAAGCAAACAGCAATGGGACCTTCGGTTAACATATCAATTATTTTTTGTTTATCATTTATTTTAATTTCATTTTTTATAGCAATATTTAATTTTAAAAAAATTGATGTAAGACATTTGCCGATTTTTACAATCATTGTAATTGCAGGATTAATAGCATTTCTATTTTCAAATAATCCATTTTTAATAATTATTTCAATAGGTTTAACGATTAATAATTTAATCATGTATTTTACAATAGAAAATCCAGATTTACAACTATATAATCAAATGAGATTTGCAAAAATAAAAGCAGACCAAGCAAATAATGCAAAATCAGATTTCCTATCAAGTATGTCACATGAAATAAGAACACCATTAAATGCAATCGTAGGTTTATCAGAAAATATGCAAACAGAAACAAATATGAATGTAATACACTCTAATGCAAAAGATGTAGTCAATGCAAGTTATATACTTTTAGATATAGTAAATAGTATACTAGATATAAGTAAAATAGAAGCAGGAAAAATGGAAATGGTAAATACTAACTATAATCTAAAAAGTGAAGTAAAAAAACTAGTAAAACTATTAGAAACAAGAATAGGAGAAAAAGATTTAAAACTAGTAATAAATATAAGTGATGAAATACCAAATGTATTATATGGAGATGTAAATAAAGTAAAGCAAATAATAACAAACTTAGTAACAAATGCGATAAAATATACAGACAGTGGAGAAGTAGATTTCACAATAGATGCAGAAAACAAAGATGATAAATGTAACTTAACAATAACAGTAAAAGATACAGGAAGAGGAATAAAAGAAGAACAACTAAAACACCTATATGAAAAATTTGAAAGACTAGAAAGTGATAAAAACACAACAATCGAAGGTACGGGATTAGGACTAGCAATAACAAAACAATTAGTAGGAATGTTTAAAGGAACAATAACAGTAGATAGTATATATGGAAAAGGTTCAATATTCACAGTAACACTAACACAAGACATAAAAGAAGGAGTAATACTAGAAGAACATAATGAAACAGAACAACAAAAATATAATAATGTAAAAGTATTAGTAGTAGATGATAGTAGTCTAAACTTAAAAGTAGCCGACACAATATTAAGAAAATATAATATAGAAACAGAACTAGTAACAGGTGGACAAGAATCAATAGAAAAATGTAAAACTAATAAATATGATATAGTATTTATGGATATAATGATGCCTTCAATGTCAGGAGAAGAAACATTAAAAAAACTAAAAGAAATAAAGGACTTTAACACACCAGTAGTAGCCTTAACCGCAGATGCAATGGAAGGAAAAAAAGAAATATATCTAAGTGAAGGATTTATAGATTATCTAAGTAAACCAATACAAAGACCAGAATTAGAAGAAGTACTAGGTAAAATATTAAGTAACAACATTTCATCAGAAAAAATACCAGAAGAAACAAATACAAATAACCTATCATACTTAGAAGAACACGGAATAGATACAAAAACACCATTAGAAATGTTTGGTAGTGAAGAAATGTACATAGATTCAATAAAAACATTTATAGAAGAAACACCAGAATCTTATACTAGTCTTATGAGATACTATTTAGACAATGATTTAGAAGATTATAAAATTTTAGTTCACAAATTAAAAAGTGAAAGCAGGTATATTGGACTAAATAAATTCTCAGATATGTGTTTAGAACATGAAACAAAAGCAAAAGAAGGGGATAATCAATATATAATATCTAACTTTAGTAGCTTAATAAAAGAATACAAAAATGTAATGAGAATATTAAAAGATTTTATAGGTACGACAAATAAATAAAAATGTAAACAGGTAATAAGCAAAAATATTATCTGTTTTTTCTATTTGCCTATAATGCTTGAAAAAAGAGGTGTAAACTTTACAAAAAATTTATTTAAAAAAAGGGTTGATTTTTACATAATTTTATCATATAATTATCATTGTATGACTGCGGAGAAGCGCGAGGTTGCTGATACACCCGGTTAAGTTGTGATATCTTAACTAAATATCAGGTAATTCGTGCCGAGCGAGTCTATTATAAAATAGGCGAAGGAGGGTAATTATGGCAAAAGAGAAGGTTCGTATCAAATTAAAAGCGTATGATCATAGAATACTTGATGTAGCAGCAAGCAAAATAGTAGATACAATCAAAAGAACAGGTGGTAAAGTTTCTGGACCAGTTCCACTACCAACTGATGTTGAAAAATTCACTATATTAAGAGCTGTTCACAAATATAAAGATTCTCGTGAACAATTTGAAATGCGTACACACAAAAGATTAATAGATGTAGATAGTCCAAGTAAAGAAACAGTTGATGCATTATCACACTTAGATTTACCTAGTGGAGTAGACATCGAAATCAAATTATAATAATGGAGGGAGTAATTAAAATGAAAGGAATCTTAGGACGCAAAGTTGGAATGACTGAAGTATTCACAACTAGCGGATTACTTATACCTGTAACTGTTGTTGAAGTTGAACCAAATGTAATAACTCAAATTAAAACAGTTGAAAAAGATGGGTATAACAGCATTCAATTAGGTGCTTTCACTAAAAGAGAAAAAGTATCTAATAAACCAGAAATGGGACATGTTAAGAAAGCTAACACTACACCTAAGCGCTTCTTAAAAGAAATTAAAGGGTTAGATGTATCAAACTATGAAGTTGGACAAATAATCGGTGTAGACACTTTTGAAGCTGGAGAACTTGTAGATGTAACTGGTACATCAAAAGGAAAAGGCTTCCAAGGAACAATTAAAAGACATAACTTCTCAAGAGGACCTATGTCACACGGTTCTCATTACCACAGAGCTGTAGGTTCACGTGGACCAATGAGACCAATGAGAGTATTAAAAGGAAAGAAATTACCAGGACATATGGGTAATGAACAAGTAACTATTCAAAATCTAGAAATAATTGCAGTAGATACTGAAAATAATTGCTTATTAATAAGTGGTAATATTCCAGGACCTAAAAAAGGTTATGTTCTTGTAAGAACAGCTGTTAAAAATGGTGAAAAAAATGAAGCAAAAGAATTAGTTTCTTATGTAGTTGAAGAAGTAGTAGAAAATACTGAAGAAGTAGTAACTGAAGAAATTACAGAAACACCAGAAACAGCCGTTGAAGAAACAACTGAAACAGTTGAAGAAACTTCACAAAAGGAAGGTGAAGAATAATGGCAAAAATTAAAGTATTAAATTTAAATGGAGAAACAAAGGAAGACATCACATTAAATGATACTGTATGGAACACTGAAGTAAATGAAATAGTTTTATCAGATGCTATTAAATTACAAATGGCTTCATTAAGACAAGGAACTCATGATACTAAAGGTAGAAGTGAAGTATCTGGTGGTGGAAGAAAACCATGGAGACAAAAAGGTACTGGACGTGCTCGTCAAGGTACAATAAGAGCTCCTCACTGGGTTGGTGGTGGAATAGTATTCGGACCAACTCCAAGAGATTATGGTTTCAAAATGAATAAGAAAGAAAGAAGACTTGCATTAAGAAGTGCTCTTTCAGATAAATTCCAAAATAAAGAATTATGTGTTGTAGAAAATTTAGAATTGGCTACACCAAAAACTAAAGACTTCAAGAAAGTTTTAGAAACATTAAAATTAGAAGGAAAAACACTTATAGTTACTGATGGTGAAAATGGTAATGCATGTTTAGCAGCTAGAAACCTAACTAACTTACATGTAATTGAACCAAGTAGCATCAATGTATTAGATTTAGTAGGTGCAGATAACTTATTAATCGATGTTGAAAGTGTTAAAAAGATAGAGGAGGTGCTTAAATAATGAATTACGAAATAATTAAAGCACCAGTTATAACTGAAAAAACAAATAACTTAGCAAGTGAAAACGTATATGTATTCAAAGTTGATAAAAAAGCTAACAAAACTCAAATTAAACAAGCAATTGAATCAAAATTTGGAGTAAAAGTAGAAAGCGTTAACACTGTTAATACACAAAGCAAAAAAAGAAGAGTAGGAAAATATACAGGTTACACATCTTCTTATAAAAAAGCTTATGTAAAACTAAAGGAAGGCTCTAAAATAGAGTTTTAGAAGGTGATTATATATGGCAATAAGAAAATTCAAACCAATAACTAATGGTCAAAGAAATAAAAGTACATTAGTAAACGAAGAAATAACAAAATCTACTCCAGAAAAAAGCTTAACTGAAAAATTAAATAAAAAAGCTGGAAGAAATAATCAAGGTAAAATAACTGTTAGACATCGTGGCGGCGGAGTTAAAAGAAAATACCGTGTAATAGATTTCAAAAGAAATAAAGATGGTGTTATCGGAACTGTTGCATCAATCGAATATGATCCAAACAGAAGTGCTAATATAGCTTTAATAAACTATGCAGATGGTGAAAAAAGATATATCATAGCACCACTTGATTTGAAAGTTGGAGATAAAATTGAAAGTGGAGAAAATGTAGATATCAAAGTTGGTAATGCTCTTCCACTTATGAACATTCCTGTTGGTACAGTTGTACACAACATCGAAATGAATCCTGGAAAAGGTGCTCAACTAGCAAGAAGTGCTGGATCAAGTGCACAAATCCTAGGAAGAGAAGGAAAATACGTATTATTAAGATTAAAGAGTGGTGAAACTAGAAAGATTCAAGGTGTATGCCGTGCTACAATTGGTACAGTAGGAAATCTTGATTATGAACTAGTACACTTAGGTAAAGCAGGTCGTAAAAGACTTATGGGTTGGCGTCCAACAGTACGTGGATCAGTTATGAACCCTAATGATCACCCACATGGTGGTGGTGAAGGTAAAGCTCCAGTAGGACGTAAAGGACCAATGACTCCTTGGGGTAAACCAGCTCTTGGATTAAAAACACGTAAAACAAAGAAAGCAAGCGAGAAATTAATAGTATCTCGTAGAAAGAAAAAATAAAGAAAGGATTTGTGAGTATGTCAAGAAGTTTAAAAAAAGGACCTTACGTTTTTGAAAGATTACTAAATAAAGTAAAATCATTAAACGAAAGTGGAAAAAAAGAAGTAATTAAAACTTGGTCACGTCGTTCAACAATCTATCCTGATTTCATTGGACACACAATTGCAGTACACAATGGAAAAGATTTCATTCCTGTGTATATCACAGAAGACATGGTTGGTCACAAACTAGGAGAGTTTGCATTAACTCGTAAGTTTGGTGGACACGCTGGCGAAAACAAATAGGAAGGTGAATAAATGGAAACTTATGCAATACATAAAGGTGCCATGATTGCACCTAGAAAAGCAAGAATGACACTTGACCTTATAAGAGGAAAAAAAGTAACAGAAGCAAGAGCAATACTATTAACAACTAACACTAAAGGTAGTCGTTTAATCAGTAAAGTTCTTGAAAGTGCTACTGCAAATGCAGTAAACAACTTAAATCTTAAAGAAGAAGATTTATATGTAACAGAAACTTATATCAGTGAAGGACCTACATTAAAAAGAAGTAAAATAGCTTCTCGTGGTTCAGTTGATAGAAGAGACAAAAGAACAAGTCACATATTTGTTAAAGTAAGTGACAAGAAAGGAGCTACAGAATAGCATGGGACAAAAAGTAAGTCCAGTCGGACTAAGAATAGGAATCAATAAAGACTGGGAAAGCAAATGGTATGCTAAAAATAAAGATTTCTCTAAAATGTTAAATACAGATATTAAAATTCGCAAATACTTAGAAAAAGCTTTAAAAGGTAGCTCAGTTGCAAACATAGTTATTGAAAGAAAAAATAAAAGAACAAATATAATAATTAACACTTCTAAACCAGGTGTTGTAATAGGACGTGGTGGAGAAGAAATAGAAAAACATAAGAAAGCTTTATCAAAATTAACTGGTGAAGACATCTATGTTTCAATCGTTGAAATCAAACAACCAGACTTAAATGCAGCATTAGTTGCAGAACAAATTGCAATGCAAATTGAAAATCGTGCTTCATTCAGAATGGCTCAAAAAAGAGCAATAAGAAACACAATGAAAGCAGGAGCAAAGGGTATTAAAACTCAAGTATCAGGTCGTTTAAATGGTGCAGAAATTGCAAGAAGCGAAGGATACACTGAAGGAACAGTACCACTTCATACTTTAAGAGCTGATATAGATTATGCTCATAAAGAAGCTGATACTATTTATGGAAAAATCGGTGTAAAAGTATGGATCTATAAAGGAGAAATCCTTCCTGCTAAAGGAAATAAGGGAGGTAAGAAAGATGTTACTACCAAAGAGAACTAAATATAGAAAACCTCATCGTGTTAGTTACGAAGGAAAAAGTAAAGGTAAAAATGTATTATCTTACGGAGAATATGGATTAGTTGCAAAAGAAGGAGCTTATATCACTGCTAGACAAATAGAAGCTGCTCGTGTAGCTATGACAAGAGAAATGAAAAAGTCTAAAAGAGGTAAAGTATTCATCAACATATTCCCTCATTTAGCAAGAACTAAAAAACCTTTAGAAGTTCGTATGGGAAGCGGAAAAGGTAACGTAGAAGAATGGGTAGCAGTAGTTAAAGAAGGTAAAATCATGTTTGAAATGACTGATGTAACTGAAGAAACGGCTAGAGAAGCATTCAGATTAGCCGGACATAAACTACCTATCAAAACAAAATTCATTAAGAAAGAAGGTGTAACTAATGAAAACTAGTGAAATAAGAAAAATGTCTACAGAAGATATCAACAAAAAAATCACTGAAACTAAAGCAGAATTATGGAATTTACGTTTCAGTAGTGCTACTGGTTCATTAGAAAAACCTCATAGAATTAGAGAATTAAGACATGACGTTGCCAGAATGAAAACTGTACTTAACGAACGTAAGGAAAGTAAGTAGGAGGATTTATGGAAAAGACTAATGAAACTAGAGTAGGTAAAGTAGTAAGCACTAGTATGGATAAAACAATTGTAGTATTAGTTGAAACTTACAAAAATCACCCACTTTATAAAAAAAGAGTAAAATACTCTAAAAAATATAAAGCACATGATGAAGAAAACAAAGCAAAAGTTGGAGACATTGTAAAAATATCTGCATGTCGTCCACTAAGTAAAACTAAAAGATATGTATTAGATAGCATTGTTGAAGAAGCTATCATACTTTAAGAAAGGACGTGGGTATTATGGTACAACCAGAAAGCCGTTTAAAAGTAGCCGATAACTCAGGTGCTCGTGAAATATTAGTAATAAGAGTACTTGGTGGTTCATTTGTAAGAAGTGGAAACATCGGTGACGTAGTAGTTGGGACTGTTAAAAAAGCAATACCTAACTCTAACACTAAAAAAGGAAAAGTAGTAAAAGCTGTAATAGTTAGAACAGTTCAAGGCGTTAAAAGACCTGATGGATCACACATCAAATTTGATGATAATGCTTGTGTTCTAATTAAAGATGATAAGAGTCCAGTAGGAACTCGTGTTCTAGGACCTGTTGCTAGAGAATTAAGAGATAAAGATTTCATGAAAATCGTTTCACTAGCACCAGAAGTATTATAGGAGGGTACTAACGTGAAAATAAAAGTTGGAGATAAAGTAACTGTTATCGCTGGAGATGACAAAGGAAAACAAGGAAAAGTATCAAAAGTTTTAAGAAGCGAATCAAGAGTAATAGTTGAAGGTGTTAATATTGTAAAAAAACATGTGAAACCAAATAGAACTAATGAAACTGGTGGAATACTTGAAACAGAAGCTCCTATCCATATTTCAAATGTAAAAGTTTTAAAAGAAGAAAAAAAAGAAACTAAGAAAGAAACAAAGAAAGTAAGTAAATAGGAGGCAAATAATGGAAACATTAAAAGAAGTTTATGAAAAAGAAATCGTGCCTGCTCTAACAGAAAAGTTTAAATATACTTCAAGAATGCAAGTACCTAAACTTGAGAAGATAGTTCTTAACATGGGTGTAGGTGATGCTACTACAGATTCTAAATACTTAGATGCTGCAGTAAAAGAACTTGAAGTAATCGCTGGACAAAAACCAGTAATAACAAAAGCAAAAAAATCAATCGCTGGATTTAAACTAAGAGAAGGAAACAAAATCGGATGTAAAGTTACATTACGTGGTGAAAATATGTATATCTTCTTAGAAAAATTAATTAAGATAGCATTACCTCGTGTTCGTGACTTTAGAGGAATTTCAAAAGGAAGTTTTGATGGAAGAGGAAACTATACTCTAGGAATTAAAGAACAATTAATATTCCCAGAAGTAGACTACGATCAAGTTATTAAAACAAGAGGACTTGATATAGTAATGGTAACAACTGCTAAAACAAATGAAGAAGCATTAGAATTACTAAGTGGTTTTGGTTTACCTTTCAAGAAATAAGGAGGCATTTAAGTGGCAAAAACAAGTAAATTAGTTAGCTGGAAAAAAGGGTCAAAATTCAAAGCTAGAAATTATACTAGATGCGAAAGATGTGGAAGACCTCACGGTGTATTAAGAAAATTCGGACTATGCCGTATATGCTTTAGAGAATTAGCTTATAAAGGACAAATACCAGGCGTTAAAAAGTCTAGTTGGTAAGAAGGGAGGACTAAAGTTATGGTAAATGATATAATTGCAGATATGCTTACAAGAATTCGTAATGCAGTTGCAATGAAATATAAAACAGTTGAAGTACTTAGTTCTAAAATGACAAAAGAAATAGCTACAATATTAACAAATGAAGGATACATCGATGGTTTTGAAGAAAAAACTGAAGGTGCAAGCAAAACATTAACATTAAATTTAAAATATGGACAAAGAAAAGAAAACGTTATAACAGGACTTAAAAGAATCAGTAAACCTGGTCTAAGAGTTTATGTTAAAAGTGATGAAGTTCCAAAAGTATTAAATGGTCTTGGAATAGCAATCATATCTACTTCAAAAGGAATTATGACAGACAAGGAAGCAAGAAAAGAAAACTTAGGTGGAGAAGTTCTTGCATACATCTGGTAGGTGAATTATGAGTAGAATAGGTAAAAGAGTATTAGTTATACCTGAAGGTGTAACAGTTGATGTTAATGGAAATGTTGTAACAGTAAAAGGAAAATTAGGAGAATTAACTCTTAATACAAAACCTGGAATCAATGTATTAGTTAATGAAGGAAATGTAACAGTTGAAAGAGCAAATGACTCAAAAGAATTAAAACAATTACATGGAACTACTAATGCTAACATAAATAATATGTTAATTGGAGTAAGTACAGGATACAAAAAAGAATTAGAAATTAATGGTGTTGGTTATAAATTTCAAGTTGCTGGTAATAAATTAACTATCAGTGCAGGTTATAGTCATCCAGTTATCATGGAAGCACCAGAAGGAATCAAATTAGATTCACCAAGTCAAACTGAATTAAATATATCAGGATATGACAAACAAGCCGTTGGAGAATTCGCTGCATTAGTACGTAAAGTACGTGGACCTGAACCATACAAAGGAAAAGGAATCAAATATAAAGATGAATTCATAAGACGTAAGGAAGGAAAGAAAGCTGCATAGGGAGGTAAAATATGATAAAGAAAGAATCAAAAAATGCTAATCGTATAGCAAGACATAAACGTATCAGAAAGAACTTATCTGGTACAGCTACTACACCAAGATTAAATGTATTCAAAAGTAATACAAACATCTATGCTCAAATAATAGATGATGAAAAGGGTGTAACATTAGTAAGTGCATCTTCTCTAGAAATGAAACTAAATAAATGTGATATCGAAACTGCTAAAAAAGTTGGAGCAGAAGTTGCTAAAAGAGCATTAGATAAAAAAATCACTGAAGTAGTTTTTGACCGTGGTGGATATCAATATCATGGTAAAGTAAAAGCCCTAGCAGACAGTGCTCGTGAAGCAGGACTACAATTCTAAAGGAGGGACTATAATGGAAAAAACAGAAAGAAATAATAATAAAGAAAGAAATAATAAAAGAGAATTCGTTAAAAAAAGTCCTTATGAAGAAAAAGTAATTTCAATTGGACGTGTAAGCAAAACCACTAAAGGTGGTCGTACAATGAGATTCACTGCAACAGTTGCTGTTGGAGATAGAAAAGGTCGTGTTGGACTTGGAACAGGAAAAGCTGGAGAAGTACCAGAAGCAATTTCAAAAGCAATCAAAGCTGCTGAAAAAAATGTAATTAAAGTTAATCTAGTTGAAGGAAGAACTTTAAGTCATGAAGCAATTGGTGTTTGCGGAGCTGCTAGAGTACTAGTAAAACCTGCTAAAGCCGGTAGTGGAATCATCGCTGGTGGACCAGTTCGTAACGTATTAGAACTTGCTGGAGTAAAAGATATAGTATCTAAATCTTTAGGAAGTAATACACAAATAAACACTGCTAAAGCTGCTATGGAGGCATTAAAAATGCAAAGAGATGCTGAACACGTAGCAAGTCTTCGTGGTAAAAAAGTAGAGGAGATTATAGGATAATGAAATTAAATGAATTAAAAAATCATCCTGGCTCTACTCACAGAAGAAAAATAGTAGGTAGAGGACCAGGAAGCGGACTAGGAAAAACAAGTGGACGTGGAGAAAAAGGTCAAAAAGCGCGTTCAGGAGCAAGTATTAAACCTTGGTTTGAAGGTGGACAAAATCCATTATACAAAAGAATACCAAGAAGAGGATTTAATAATGCAAGATTTACTATTAGATATAGTGTAGTAAATGTATCAGACCTTAATAGATTTGAAGATAATACAACTGTAACACCTGAACTTCTTAAAGAAGTAGGTTTAGTGAAAAAAGAATTAAGTGGAGTTAAAATCCTAGGAAGTGGAAACTTAGAAAAGAAATTAACTGTAAAAGCTAATTTATTCACAAACAGTGCTATCAATAAAATAGAAAGTATCGGTGGAAAAGTTGAGGTGATTTAGATGTTCTCAACATTTAAACAAATTTTCAAAAAAACTAACAAAGATTTAAAACAAAGAGTATTTTATACATTAGGAGCATTATTCATATTTGCACTAGGTAATGCAATTACTGTTCCAGGTATGAAGGCAATAACTAAAGACTTAGGATTCTTAGAATTATTAAATGCAATGAGTGGTGGAGGACTAAAAAGATTTAGTATATTTGCGTTAGGTGTATCACCTTACATAACTGCTTCTATAATATTACAAGTATTACAAATGGATTTAATGGGAATAACTTATTTCCAAGAATTAAAAGAAATGGGAGAAGCTGGTAGAACTAAAATTAATAAAATCAATAGATATTTAGGTATCGGATTTGCATTAATAGAAGGTTACATTTACTCACTAATGTTCATGGGTAAAGGGGCAGATCCAATTCAATATGTAAAAATAAGTTTATTATTAACTGCTGGAACTGCATTCCTACTTTGGTTAGGTGATCAAATAACTAATAAAGGTATAGGAAATGGAATAAGTCTTATCATTATGGCAGGTATAGTTAGTACTGTTCCAAGCATGATGATTGAAGCATTCAAAAATCTAGTAGTAAATGGTTCAAACTCAGTTGTAGGAATCATATCATTTGTAATATTCATACTACTATATGTTGGAATAATAATTGGTGTAATATACGTACAAGAAGCTGAAAGAAGAATACCTGTACAATATTCAAACAGAAGTGCAGGAGCATACAAAGCTAATCAATCATTCTTACCATTAAGAATAAATTCAGCTGGAGTAATGCCGGTAATCTTCGCATCAGCAGTACTTGCAATACCAACAACTCTAACATACTTTATAAAAAGTGAAGGATTTAAATCTTTCATAACTAAATATTTAACAACAACAACTCCAATAGGATTTGTAGTATATATCATTCTAATAATTGCATTCACATATGGATATACATTTGTAGCAGCAGTTAACCCAGAAGATATATCAAAAAATCTTAACAAACAAAACGGATACATTCCAGGAATAAGACCAGGAACTGAAACTACCAAATACATTTCAAAAATTCTTTCAAGAATCACATTCCTAGGTGCAATATTTATAGCTGTTATAGCAGCACTACCAATTGTATTCAGTTGGATTTCAAATATGCCTAGTATAGTAACTCTTGGAGGAACAAGTATCTTAATCGTTGTAGGAGTATTACTAGAATTATATAAACAAATAGAAAGTTCAGTAGCAAGTCGTGCTTATAGGAGGTAATTAAATTGAACATAATTTGGATAGCACCACCTGCCGCAGGTAAAGGCACATATAGTTCTTTACTAAAAGAAAAATATGGCTTTAACCACATAAGCGCAGGAGATGCACTAAGAGAACAAGTTAGTTTAAAAACTGAAATAGGAAAAGAAGTTGAAAGCATCATCAATAAAGGTGAAATGGTTAATGATGAATTAATGGCAAAATTAATTGAAGCAAAATTAAAAAGCCTAGATTTAAGAAAACCATTTATGCTTGACGGATATCCTAGAAAAATGAATCAAGCACAAGATTATGAACAAATACTAAAAAAATTAAATTTAGATGTGGATAAAGTTATATTTATCAACATTTCAAAAGAAACAGGACTAAAAAGAATATTAGGAAGATTAAACTGTCCTAATTGTAAAAGAAGCTATAACAAATTTCTAAAAGACACAATGCCAAAAACTGAAGGAATATGTGATGATTGTAAAACACCACTTATTTCCAGGGTTGATGACACAAAAGAGTCTTATGAAACAAGATATAATGTGTACATGACTGAAACAAAACCAGTTATTGAATACTACAAAAATCTTGGAAAATTAATAGAAATAGATGGTTCTAAAAGTCCAGAAGAAACACTTAAAGTTATAGAAAATATCTTAGGAGTAAATAATGGTTAGTACTAAAACTGAAAGTGAAATTAGCCTAATGAGTTATGCCGGGAAGGTATGCTTTGACTTACTAGAATTAATGGAAACAGTAATTAAGCCTGGCATAACTACAGAAGAGCTAAATAAAATCGCTGATAAATTTATAAGAGAAAAAGGCTGCACACCATCATTCCTTAACTACGAAGGTTATCCAGCTAGCATATGCACATCAATAAACGAAGAAGTGGTGCATGGAATACCTAGTAAAAGAAAACTAAAAAATGGTGACATAATCACTATTGATGTAGGAGCAATCTATAAAGGATATCATGGAGATACAGCAAGAACTTACAAAGTTGGTAAAATTTCTAATGAAGTAAGTGACCTAATGAAATACACAAAAGAAGCTTTATATAAAGGCTTAAGTGTAATCAAACCTGGTATAAAACTAAATGAAGTATGTAAGGCTATCGAAAGTGTAGCAAAAGAACATGGATATGGAGTAATTCGTGAATTGACAGGTCACGGAATAGGAACTGAAATGCATGAGGATCCATACATTCCAAACTATGCTAACAATGAAAGTGAACTAATTTTAAAAGAAGGAATGACTTTAGCAATCGAGCCAATGTTTAGTTTAAAAGGTAGACAAGTATGGCTACTAGATGATGATTGGACAATCATAACCCGTGATTCATCACCAGCAGCACATTATGAACATACAATTGTAGTTACAAAAGATGGCTACAAAATACTAACAGGAGAGTGATTTAATGGCAAAAGATGGATACATCGAAACTGAAGGAAAAGTACTAGAAATAATCCCAGGAGGGGACTTTAAAGTAAAATTAGAAAACGGTCATATTGTAGAAGCTC
>CAKOLW010000016.1 GCA_934096405.1 uncultured Bacilli bacterium | reverse complement strand
GAACCCATACAAGAAGAAAAAGAAACTCTTACAGGGATTTATGAAGCAGGAGATTTTAAAATAATATTACTTGATAACTCAGAATGTAATATTATTTTTGGATATGTAGAGGGCTATGATGATATTTCAGTGTCTACAAATAATTGTAAATGGTATAGTATTGATACAAATAATGAAATAAAGGTCTTTATTAGTTATATTACAACTACAACAACGATGTATGGACAAACATATAACAAACAAGTAAGTGATGAGTGGACATATTCTAATGGTGCATTATCAAATGCAGAGGGTGGACACTATGAAAAAAGGCAATAAGGAAATCTATTAGAGAGGTAGCCACTTAATTTTAATATTGTCAAGTCTTCTTTTACTAAACATTTCCACTATTAGTTGATTATAGTAATAATAATTGACTTATGGGGCTTTTTACTTCCCTACTTGATAGATAAGTTATTTGTAATATACATCTCTTAAATACCTCTTAAATTGAGGTATAAGAGGTGTTTTTTTGTGACTTATAATTCATTATAGTTAAGTCATAGTTCTTTTAGTGTAGTTTTAGTTATAATTATCTTCTTTTAAGTAGAGGGTGGTAATAAAGACACTCTTTAAGATAATGGAGGTATGAGAAAATGAAATATTACACTACAAAAACGACTATTAATAAGATATTCACATTTTACTTGAATGTCTTAAATTTTATAAAGAATATATAATTACAAAGGGTTATTAACAATGACTCTTTTTTTGTCCATTCCATTTATTAACAATAACATAAAATATAATGGAGGTACAAAAATGTTAAATATGACCTTATTAAAAAATGTGTTAATAATAGCAATGGCTAGTAGTATAATATCAACCGCATTAACACAACAATTAAAAGAATCATTAAAATGTAAAGAAAAAGGCAAATTACCAATAAATTGTTTTTTAATATCAATGATAATTGGAACACTATTTAGTCTAACATTTTCAGATATAAATATAAAATATGCATTATGGGTAGGACTTATAAGTTTCATAGGTGCAGATGCAATCTATAAAGCATTTGAAGACAAAATATTTAAAAGTTTTAGTTCAATAGAAAATGCAATTTATATAGAAAGGAAGGATAAAAAAGATGTTTAGATATCCAGTTAATTATATTGCAATCACACAATATTTTAAAAGTGGTGTACATAATGGCCTAGATTTAGGATGGAATTCTAACTATTATGGCAATGAACAACCAATATATGCAGCACAAACTGGAACAATTATAGAAATTAAAAATGATTACACAACTACAGATGCAACAGGCTCTTCATATGGGAATTATATAAAAATAAAACACGATAATAATATGTATACTCTTTATGCACACTTAAAATATAACAGTGTAACTGTAAAAGTTGGCGATCAAATAACTCAAGGAACTCGAATAGGCACAATGGGCAATACTGGAAGAAGTAATGGAAATCACTTGCACTTTGAAATATTTGAAGGAGCAACAAAGGTTAACCCAATAAAGCTAACTTATGTATTTAAGGATCAAATAATATCAAAAAATTCTGATGCTACTGAAGGACTATTATTTTATACGGAAGAAGAACCAAAACCGGACAAGGAATTACAAGAATTAAAAGATAAAATCAACTTACAAGCAAAAGAAATAGAATCATTAAAAACAGAAATACAAGAATTAAAAGAAAACAAATTTGAATATAATGTCACAAAAACAAGTCTTTACAAAATAAATTTATATGATGGAGAAACCTTAATAATAAAATAAATAATTAAATCCTTTTCAGCTCTTTAAAAAAACTAAATAACTTGATATAATTAATACATAATAGAAAAGGGGCAAATATGAAAAGAATAATTACATACATAATATTAATAATAATTTCTATAACACTAGGCATTATAGGATTAAAAAATCAACCATTAGATCTACCAACTAACGAGATATTAAACAAAGATTTATACATGTTTAACTCAAATACAGGAACATATGAAAAGTTAAAAATAACTAAAGCAGGAATAGAATATAAAAACTCTTCCTTTGACTTTGATAACTGTAATAAATATACATACAATTCAAACACAGGAATCTTTAAACTAGATTGTAACAAAGCATTTAGATATATTGGAAAGGTTAATAGTTCATACGTATTTAAAATAAATGATAAGAATGTATTTTATTATGAGACTCAAGAAGAAAGTTACAATGGAGAATTTCAAAGAAAATTTGGTACAACTTACGAAAATCACACTAAAAAAGGCTTACAAGAAATAGAGAAAATTTCTTTAGATTATAATAAGCTAATACAAATTCTATCAAATGAAAAAGTATATATTTATGTAAAAAATAAAAAATGTACTAATACTTGCTATATCTATAATAAAATATTTATAAATAACAACAGTCAAAATAATAGATATTATTTAAACATAGAAAGTCTAAGTTCTGAAAATTTAAATGAATTAAATAATATAAATAAACCATTTAGTGATTTATTAACGAATGAAACAGAATATCCATTAATTATCGAAATTAGTAATAACAACATAACTAGAAACTTTGAAGTAAAAGTTAACGGATTTAACTTTGAAAATTATATAAATTTTGATATAGAAAGTGAGCCTATTAATGAATAAATTAAATAAAAAAGAATTAGAAATAATAGATAAATATTTTAGATTAGCAAATTATCTTTCAGTTGGACAACTATACTTATTAGATAATCCATTGCTAAGAAGAAAACTTGAACTCAAAGATATAAAACCACATGTTGTTGGACACTGGGGAACCGCTCCTGGACAAAACTTCATATACTTGCATTTAAATAGAATGATAAAAAAATATAACTTGAATATGATCTACATATCTGGACCAGGTCATGGTGGAGAAGCCATGATTGCGAACACTTTCATAGAAGGTTCTTATACAAAAATATATAATAATATAACAAATGATGAAGAAGGTTTAAAAAAATTATTTAAACAATTCTCTTTTCCAGGTGGTGTATCTTCACATGTTGCACCTGAGACACCAGGAAGTATTAACGAAGGCGGAGAACTTGGTTATAGTTTAAGTCATGCTTATGGAGCAGTATTAGATAATCCAACATTAATCGCCGCCTGTGTAATTGGAGATGGAGAAGCTGAAACAGGACCACTTCAAGCAAGTTGGCAACTTAACAAAATAATAAATCCAAAAAAAGATGGAATAGTTTTGCCTATTTTACATTTAAATGGTTATAAAATTGCAAACCCAACAATATTATCTAGAATACCTGAAGATGAATTAATTTCATACTTCAAAGGCCTAGGGTACAAACCATATATAGTTGAAGGTCACGATGAAAAGAAAATGCACATCAAAATGGCTTCTACTATGGAAGAAGTAATAACTTACATAAATAAAATAAAAAAAGCATCACAAAATACAGACTTCAGACCATTCTATCCAATAATAATCTTAAGAACACCAAAAGGATGGACTGGACCAAAAGAAGTAGAGGGTTCATTTAAATCACATCAAATCCCTTTAATAGTAGATGCCGAACATCCAGAAAATATTAGTTTATTAGAAAAATGGATGAAAAAATATAAACCAGAAGAATTATTTAATGAAGATGGAAGTATAAAAGAAGAAATAACAAACTATGCTCCACCACTAAATAAATGCATGGGACTAAATCCTAATACAAATGGTGGATTATTACTAAAAGAATTAAAAACACCAAATCTAAAAAAATATGGAGTAAAAATAAAAACACCAGGTTGCATAGAAAAAGAAGACATGAGAGAACTTGGCAAATACATTAGAGACTTAATAAAATTAAATGAAAAAAATAACAACTTTAGAATCTTTGGACCAGATGAAGCTTTATCAAATAGGCTTAATTATGTATTTGATGTAACTAATAAAAAATGGGGTACTAAAATAATTAAACAAGATGAATTATTAAACAGAAATGGTATGGTTATAGATGGAGTGCTATCTGAACATGCATGTGAAGGAATGCTAGAAGGCTACTTATTAACAGGAAGGCATGGTTTCTTTCATTCATATGAAGCATTTATAAGAATAGTTGATTCAATGACAAGCCAACATGCAAAATGGTTAAAAGTTACAAGTGAATTACCATGGAGAAAACCAATAAGTTCATTAAACTACATACTTACAAGTCATGTATGGCAACAAGATCATAATGGTTATACACATCAAAATCCTGGATTTATCAACCACATATTAACAAAAAAAGCTGAAATATCAAGAATATACTTACCATTTGACTCAAACTCACTAATATCAACATTTGACCATGTAATAAAAACAAAAAATTACATAAATGTTATCATTGCATCAAAACATATGAGACCACAATGGTTAAACATGGAAGATGCAATTCAACATTGTGAAAAAGGTTTAGACATTTGGGAGTGGGCAAGTACAAATAGTGGTAAAAATCCGGATATAGTCCTAGCATGCGCAGGAGATACACCAACTTTAGAAACATTAGCCGCAACAACAATACTAAAAGAACATCTGCCTAACCTTAAAATAAGAGTTGTAAATGTTGTAGACCTAATGAAACTTGAATCAAATAAAAAACATTCACATGGATTAACAGATGCAGAGTATAACAAAATATTTACCACAAACAAACCAATCATATTCACATTCCATGGTTATCCAAATGTAATACATGAATTAACTTATAATCGTGCAAATAGAGAAATTCATGTAAGAGGTTACAATGAAGAAGGTACAATAACAACACCATTCGACATGAGAGTTCAAAATAAAATAGATAGATACCACATAGTATTAGATGTCTTAAAATATGTACCAGGTTTATCTAAAGAAAAAGAACTTAAAAATTACTGTAATAAAATGTTAGAAAAACATAACTCATACATTAGAGAATATGGAAAAGATATTGAAGAAGTATCAAATTGGAAATGGAAATAAACTATTTAATTAAACAAAAAATAAAGAGTAACATCTAATATACTAGGAATACTAAAAATTCCTAATATAAAATTTAATTAAAAATTTGTATTTCCTCCTAAAAATCGTTTAATAGACTATACTGGTCTCAAATATATAAATTAATAAAAGCTACTTAACAAAAGTAGTTTTTTTTACACCAAATTTATGATAAAATTATAAAGAGGATAGTTATGAAAAAGGGTATATTAATTATTATAATATTAAATTTAAATATAATGATGTTAAATGCATCAACTGGACTTCTAAAAGATGGAAGTATTTTTAAATGTAATGGTGAATACTATGGAACTCATGGAAAAGATGTACACTATCATAAAGCAGAAAAATCAACTAATGGTAACTACAAAGCAAGTGGAGAATCATTAGGTACAAATTGGGTATGTGACGGTGAAATTGTAGACATTGACGACACAATAGTTTTGGAAAAACAAGAAGTAACATTTAATAGATGTGTAGATGGAGACACTGCAGTATTTAATGTAAATGGTAAAGAAGAAAAATTTAGATTTCTAGCAGTAGATACACCAGAAACAAAACATCCCACAAAAGAAGTTCAAGCATATGGTAAAGAAGCAAGTGATTATACATGTGACAAACTTAAAAATGCAACTAAAATAGAAGCAGAATATGAAGAAAATAAAACAGATAAATATAACAGATATTTAGGATGGATATGGGTAGATGGAAAACTTTTACAAGAAGAATTAATATCTAATGGCCTAGCAGAAGTATCTTATATATATGGTAATTACAAATATACTAATCACTTATGCAATGTACAAACTACTGCAATAAAAAATAACCTAGGAATATGGACTACTAACAGAGAAGAAGGATTTTGTTCAAGCATTAGAAAACTCAACATAGAAAGAACAACTACAAATACAAGTGAAGATGAAACAAAAACTGAAGAAAGTCTAAATACTCAAGATTTACTATATTCATTACCAATATTATTTGTATTATTTATAGTAAAAAAACTAGGAGGTAAAAAATGATAATTAATGGAAAAGAAGTTAGTATTGATGATTTAGTAGAAACAATAGACATTAATAACAATATACCCAAAACAAGAAAAAACGGCTTAGTTTTAAGAGATTCACAAATTGAAACATTAAAAAAATATAACATAGAATATGAAAACTTCACTAGTTTATCAAGCCTAATATTTGAAATAGAAGAGATCTTAACATATGAAACAGACTTAGATGATTTAGAAGAATTGAGTGCAGAACTATCAGAACAAAACTACTATAATAACACAAACAAGTAAGGAGTAGCTATGAAAAAAGATTATTTAATAAAGAAAGAAGAAGTAATATCTAATTTAGAAAGTAACATAAATGGATTATCAACAAAAGAAGCAAATAAAAGATTAAACAAATATGGTAAAAATGTACTACCTAAAAAGAAACAAAAAACTTTTATACAAGTATTTCTAAGTGAATTTAAAAATCCTATAGTTTATATATTATTTATATCTATGATACTATCATTCATAATAGGTGAATATATTGATGGTTTATTTATACTTTTTGTTGTATTAATAGATGCTACATTAGGTTCAATACAAGAATATAGAAGTAACAAAAATGCAGAAGCCCTAGCAAACCTTATTAAAATAGAAGCATTAGTTATAAGAGATGGAAAAGAATATATGGTGCCAAGTGAAGACATAGTAATAGGTGACATTGTATTATTAGAATCAGGCACAAGAGTACCCGCAGATATAAGATTAATAGAAACTCAAAATTTATCAATAGATGAATCCATGCTAACAGGAGAATCTATTCCAAGAGAAAAAAACTCAAGCACATTAAAAAAAGAAGTAACTCTAAGTGAAAGAATCAACATGGCTTATTTAGGAACATCTGTAATGAGAGGAAGAGGAAAAGGAATAGTCACAGGAACAGGTACTAATACTGAAATAGGAGTACTAGCAAAAGAAGTATTAGAAAAAGAAGACACAATAACTCCACTTCAAATAAGAATGACAAAATTTACTAAAACTCTAGGAATGCTAACAGGCATATTAGCCCTTTTAATAACAATGATTTTATATTATAAAGGATACACTGCCAAAGAAATATTTTTTCTAGTTGTAGCTCTTTCAATCTCAGCCATACCAGAAGGACTTCCAATGGTAATAACATTATCTCTATCAATAAGTTCTAACAAAATGGCTAAAAAAAATGTATTAGTAAAAAAACTAAATGCAGTAGAAGCTTTAGGTAGTGCAACAGTAATCGCTAGTGATAAAACAGGAACACTAACATTAAATGAACAAACTGCAAAAAAAATAATACTTCCTAACAACGATGTATATGAAATAACAGGAAGTGGTTACAACAACAAAGGTAAAATAAATCCAATTAATAAAAGCAAACTTGAAAATATAGATAAAATAATAAAAGAAGGAGTTTACAATAACGAAGGGAGTCTATCATTAATAAAAAATGAATGGGTAAGTTTTGGAGACTCAATGGAAATAGCTTTACTTTCATTAGGTTATAAATACAATCTAAATATGGAAAATATGAAAGAAAACATTGTTGGTAGAATTCCTTATGAATCAGAAGCAGGCTATTCAGCAGTTTTCTACAAAGAAAATGATGAAATTCATGTAAGTGTAAAAGGTTCACTTGAAAAAGTATTAGAACTAACAAATAATAAAGTAAACAAAGATAATATTCGTACTCAAAATGAACAACTTGCTCGTGAAGGTTATAGAGTTTTAGCTTTCGCAACTGGAGAAACTAAAAACTTTAAAGTAAAAGAAACACATAATTTAAATGATATTCCAAAATTAAATTTTCTAGGTTTAATAGCTTTCATTGATCCAATAAGACCAGATGCTATAGATGCAGTAAAAAAATGTACAGAAGCTGGAATTAAAACAGTTATGATAACTGGAGATCACCCTTTAACAGCCTATGCTATAGCCTCATCTCTAGGTATTTGTAAGGGAGAAATGGAAGTCACAACCGGTACAGAAATAGAAAACGAATATAATAAAGGAAACAAATCATTTGATGAATACATTAAAACTAAAACCGTATTTACAAGAGTAACGCCTATACAAAAATTACAAATAGTAGAATCATATAAAAGACAAGGAGAATTTATCGCTGTAACTGGTGATGGGGTAAATGACACGCCAGCTTTAAAAGCAGCAAATGTAGGAGTAGCCATGGGTAGTGGTACTGATGTTGCAAAAGAAACAGGTTCACTAATAATAACTGATGACAAATTTTCATCAATATTAAATGGAGTAGAAGAAGGAAGAACAGCCTATGACAATGTTAGAAAAGTAACTTATATGTTATTATCATGTGGTGTATCAGAAGTATTCTTTTATATACTAGCTATACTCCTTGATTACCCAATACCTCTAACTGCAATACAACTTCTATGGTTAAATCTTGTAACAGATGGAATCCAAGATGTAGCCCTTGCCTTTGAAGAAAAAGAAAAAGACATACTAAAAAGAAAACCAAGAAAACCAGAAGAAAATCTATTTGACAGATTACTTAGAAATGAAATATTTCTAATGGGAATAATAATGGGTATAATAGTATTTGGACTATGGATATACTTAATAGATGTATTAAAGTATGATATAAATACCGCAAGAAGTTACGTTCTACTACTTATGGTATTTATTCAAAATATACATTGCTTTAACTGTAGAAGTGAAATACATAGTATTATAAAAAAACCAATAAAAGAAAATAAAAAATTAATATTTGCAATAATAACAGTACTATTTATTCAATTTGTAGTAGTAGAAAATAGTTTCTTATCACATGTACTAGGCTCTGAACCAATCCCTATATTACATGTTCTATATTTATTCTTACTAGCAACTCCAATAATATTAGTATCTGAATTATTAAAATATTTTGAAAGAGAAAAAATAAAACGAGGTAAATTATGATTATAGATATATTAA
Organism: uncultured Bacilli bacterium; assembly: GCA_934096405.1. Lineage (GTDB taxonomy): Bacteria > Bacillota_I > Bacilli_A > RF39 > UBA660 > CAKOLN01. The sequence goes on along the minus strand of CAKOLW010000016.1, from coordinate 18,545 downwards.
AACCAATAATACTACTAGTATTAGGATTAATAATATTAATTAGATTTTCAGATATTTTTGTAGAAGCCGCTAGTAGTTTATCTGTAAGATTAAAAGTGCCTAAAATGTTAATTGCACTAACAGTCGCATCATTTGGAACTTGTGCACCAGAACTAGCAATATCTTTTAATAGTATTAGAACAGGTAATCCAGATATGACACTAGCTAATGTAATTGGTTCATCTATAGTAAATATACTACTAATCGTTGGAGTAGCCGCAATAGTAAGACCTATTAAAGTAAAAGAAAGAACTATAAAAAGAGAATTACCTCTACTAGTAATAATAACTTCGGCTTTCTTTGTACTTATAACAGATTCATTATTCAAAAAAGGAGCTGCCAATACTCTAACTAGGGCAGATGCAATAATGTTACTAGTCTGGTTTGGTTTATTTCTGTTTTTTACAATTAATATAGTTAGAAAAAAGAAATCAGATGATGAAGAAAAACCAAAATACACATTAATCAAATCAATTATACTAATAATTATATCAATAGTATCAATTATAATTGCATCAGACTTAGTAGTTGATAATGCAGTATTGCTAGCAGAAAAAATAGGAATAAGTCAAAAAATAATAGCGATGACAGTAATAGTAATTGGCACAAGTTTACCAGAACTAACAATGACAGTAAATGCTGCAAGAAAAAATCAATTTGATATGGCAGTAGGAAATATAATTGGAACAAACATATTCAATATTTGTATAGTATTAGGTTTACCTATCGCACTATATGGTACTGTATCTTCAAATGCATTTACTATGGTAGACACAAGTATAGTTTTATTATCATCTATAATATTCTATATATTTGGTAAAAGTGATAAAGAACTTTCAAGAAGAGAAGGTATACTAATGGTAATTTTATTCTTAGTATACTATGCTTACTTATTTATATATTAAAACATTAAAGTGTGACAAAACTGTTACATTTTTTGCTATTTACAACTGTTTATAAAAGTACAAGAAACAAAATAAAAAATTTAAAAACGAAGTAAAATATAGCAAATGAAAGAATGCTATGTTATAATATATGCATCAATGAAACACAAGATGGGAGTTTGATAAATATGTATAATTTTAAAGAAGTAGAAGAAAAATGGGAAAAAAGATGGGAAGAGGAAAAAAGTTTTAAGGCAATAGACTTTCATCCAACTAAGCCAAAGTATTATGTATTGTATGAATTCTATAATATAAGTGGAAACCTACATATGGGACACTTGAAAGGGTCTGTACCAGCAGATGCTCTAGCAAGAATGAAAAGATTACAAGGATATAATGTTTTGTTTCCAATCGGAGGAGACTCATTTGGATTACCCGCAGAAAATGCTGCAATAAAAACAGGAATAGATCCAAAAGTATTTGTAGAAAATGGAATGAAAAATGTACTTGAACAATCTAAGAGAATAGGACTTTCTTTTGACTATGACCGAGCATTCGCAACAAGTGACGAAGAATACTACAAATGGACACAATGGATATTTTTACAATTCTATAAAGAAGGAAAAGCATATAAGAAAAAAGGTGTAGTAAACTTCTGTCCGAATTGTAAAACAGTTTTATCTAATGAAGATTCGCAAGGTGGATTATGTGATAGATGTCATGGAAAAGTGGTACAAGCAGAAAGATGGGTATGGTTCTTGAAGATGAAAGAATACTCAGAAAAACTATTAGGAAATGTAGATAGAATAACAATGAGTGAAAACTTAAAAGAATTACAAAGAAACTGGATAGGTAGAAGTGAAGGAATGAAAATTTCTTTTGACATAGTAGATGAAAATGATAATAAATTAACAAATGCCGAAATATTCACAACCTGTCCAGAAACAATATATGGAATAACATTTATGGTAATGGCTCCAGAACATGAATTAATTAATAAACTTCAAGATAAAATAGATAACTATGAAGAAGTAAAAAAATATCAAGAAGAAACAAAATATAGAAGTGAATTAGATAGAGTGTCAAATCAGAAAGAGAAAACTGGATGCAAATTAGAAGGATTATATGGAGTAAATCCAGTAAATGGAAATAAAGTACCAATATATATAGCAGACTTTGTTTTAGCAGGTTACGGAACAGGTATAGTAATGGCAGTGCCAGCACATGACCAAAGAGACTATGAATTTGCAAAAGAATTTAATATACCAATGATTCAAGTAATTGAAGGAGATGTAGAAAAACAAGCAGTAGAAAAAGCAGAGTATTTAGCTAAAAATTCAAAACTAATGAATTCAGAAGAATTTAGTGGAATGCCAGTAAAAGAAGCAAAAGAGAAAATAAAAGAAAAATTAATTTCTACAGGAAAAGGTATTAAAGAAATAAACTATAAAATGCAGGACTGGTCATTTAATAGACAAAGATACTGGGGAGAACCATTCCCAATAGTATTCTGTCCAGAATGTGGAACAGTGCCAGTACCAGAAGAAGAATTACCTGTAAGATTACCAAAGACTAAAGATTACATGCCAAGAGAAGACGGTTCTTCTCCATTATCAAAAATAGAAGAATGGGTAAATTGTAAATGTCCAAAATGTGGAGGACCAGCAAAAAGAGAAACGGATACAATGCCAAACTGGGCAGGAAGTAGTTGGTATTGGTTAAGATATTGTGATCCACATAATAATGAAAAACTAGCAGATTTAGAAAAATTAAAATATTGGGGAAGTGTAGATGTTTATACGGGAGGAACAGAACATATAACAAGACACGTATTATATGCGTTTTTTTGGCAAAATTTCTTATATGAAATAGGAGCAGTGCCAACAAGAGATCCATTTATAAGAAAAATGGGAAGTGGGTTAATTCTAGATGATACAGGAAAGAAAATGAGTAAAAGTTCAGCAAATGGAGTATCCCCAATGGAAGTAATAGACAAATACGGAAGTGATGTAGCAAGGCTTCATGTGCATTTTCTAGGAGGATATGAAGACAACATTGCTTGGACATATGATGGAATAAATGGTATAGTTGGCTTTATCAATAAAGTTTGGGATTTACAAAACATAATAAAAGATAATCAAGAATTAACAAAAGAACAAGAATATGATATAAACTCACTCATCAAAAAGGTAACTGAAGATTTAGAAGATTTGAAATTAAATACATCTATAGCTGCCTTTATGGGGTATGTAAAGAAAATAAAAGAAAGAGGATACATAACAAAAGAAGAATTAAGAATATTTTTAATTCTCCTAAATCCATTAGCACCACATATAACAAGTGAAATGTATGAAAAAATATTTAATAAAGACATTTTAAATGAAACATGGCCAACTTATGATGAAACAAAACTAAATAAAGATTCATTTACAATGGTTGTTCAAGTAAACGGAAAAGTAAGAGGAAAAATAACTGCTTCATCTAGTACAAGTAATGAAGAAATGTTAGAACTTGCTAAAACTATTGATAATGTTAAATTATTTATTGATAATAAAGAAATTATTAAAGTCATAACAGTGCCTAAAAAGTTGGTTAATATTGTAGTAAAATAATTTGTAACAAAAAAATCATGAAACTTTAATAGATATCATGTGATTTAAAGAAAACTAATGGAACTATTGAAATGGTATTAAATTTAAGAAATAAAATTAACATATTAAAGTGTAACAAAATTGTTACATTTTTTTCTTTACAAATACCCATAAAAAGTGATATAATACACTAGGTTTTTTTAAAGAGGTGAAAATATTATGAAAATAAGAAATGTTGCAATAATCGCACACGTAGACCACGGTAAAACAACATTAGTTGATGAATTATTAAATCAAAGTGGAACATTTAGAGAAAATGAAACTCATGATGTAAGAGTAATGGACTCTAATGACATAGAAAAAGAAAGAGGAATAACAATACTTGCTAAAACAACAGGTGTACATTATAAAGACTATAAAATTAATATAGTAGACACACCAGGACATGCTGACTTTGGTGGAGAAGTAGAAAGAATAATGCATATGGTTGATGGTGTAATTCTTTTAGTAGATGCTAGAGAAGGAACTATGCCACAAACTAGATTCGTACTAAAAAAAGCATTAGAAGCTAACTTAAAACCAATTGTTGTCATAAATAAAGTAGACAGAGAAAATGTAAGAATAGACGAAGTAATTGATGAAGTATTAGAATTATTCATTGATTTAGGTGCTACTGATGAACAAATAGATTTTCCTATAATTTATGCAAGTGCATTAAATGGAACTAGTAGTTATAGTGAAGACTTAAGTACACAAAAACATACAATGGAACCAATATTTGAAACAATAATAAATACAATTCCTGAACCAAGTGGAAAAGTAGATGCTCCATTACAATTTCAACCAGCATTACTAGATTACAATGATTATGTTGGAAGAATTGGCGTTGGTACAATCGCAAATGGTACTATAAAAACAGGAGAAATGGTATCATGTGTAAGATTAGATGGAACAATAAAACAATTTAGAGTTCAAAAATTATTTGGTTTCACAGGTATTAAAAAGCAAGAAATAGAAAGTGCATCAGCAGGTGAAATTGTAGGTATCTCAGGATTACCAGACATATCAGTAGGAGAAACAGTATGTGAAATAGGTAAAGAAGATGCTTTACCAATACTAAAAATAGAAGAACCTACATTAAAAATGACATTTGGTGTTAACACTAGTCCTTTCTCAGGTAAAGAAGGTAAACTTTTAACTGCAAGAAAAATAGAAGAAAGACTAATGAAAGAACTAGAAAAAGATGTTTCATTAAGAGTTGAACAAAAAGATGCAGAAAACTGGATAGTAAGTGGTCGTGGTGAACTTCATTTATCAATATTAATCGAAAACATGAGAAGAGAAGGCTTTGAACTACAAGTTTCAAAACCAGAAGTAATTGTAAAAGAAATAGATGGTGTAAAATGTGAACCTTATGAAGAAGTATTAATTGAAGCACCAACAGAAACAGTAGGCGCAGTAATAGAAAGTTTAGCTAGTAGAGATGGACAAATGATAAATATGAAATCTCATGAAACTAACACTAAACTTGAATACTTAGTGCCTTCAAGAGGATTAATAGGATTTGTAAATGAATTCCTAATATTAACTAAAGGTTATGGAATAATAAATCATACATTTAAAGAATATGGTCCAGTAAACCCTAACCCAGTTGGAGAAAGAAAACTTGGTGTACTTGTATCTATGGAAAATGGTAAAGCTACAGCTTATGGACTAGGTGCATTAGAAGATCGTGGTATCATGTTTATTGAACCAGGTACTGAAGTATATGAAGGTATGATAGTCGGAGAAAATAATAGAGATAACGACCTAGCAGTAAATGTAACAAAAGCTAAAAACTTAACTAATACTAGAAGTGCAAGTAAAGATCATACAGTAGTATTAAAAAGACCTAGACAACTAACTCTAGAAATTGCATTAGATTATATAAATACAGATGAATTAGTAGAAGTAACACCAAAGAGTTTTAGATTAAGAAAAAGAATATTAAACACTGAACTAAGAAAAAAAGAAGATGCTAAAAAACAAAAATAGGTTATTATGAATATAAATTATGATTTAGAATTAGAAAAAATAATAAAAGAAAATATAGGCACAAAACCAAAATTACTTCTACATTCCTGTTGTGCCCCATGTTCTTCTTCAGTAATTGAAAGATTATTACCTTATTTCGAAATAACTATACTTTATTATAATCCTAATATAGAACCATATGAAGAATACCTAAAAAGAAAAGAAGAACAAATAAATTATATAAAAGATAAAGGTATAAATTTTATGGATTCAGATTATGATAACGAATTATTTAAAGAAATGAGTAAAGGACTAGAGAATATTCCAGAAGGTGGAATAAGATGTCATAAATGTTATTACCTAAGATTAGAAAAAACAGCCTTACTAGCAAAAAAGAATAATTTTGATTACTTTGGTACAACATTAACTGTCAGTCCATATAAAAATAGCCAAATACTTAATAAAATAGGAGAAGAGCTATCAAAAGAATTTAACATTAAATACTTATATTCAGACTTTAAAAAGAAAAATGGATATAAAAGGTCTATAGAATTATCGAAAGAAAATAACTTATATAGACAAAATTATTGTGGATGTATTTATTCAAGAACAAAATAAGTGTCAAAAAGAATAAATACATTCTTTTATATCTTGAACTATGTTAAACTATGTATTATAATTATTATAGTAGGTGAACTTAAATGAAAAATAAAAAGGGCTATAAAATATTTAATTACATTTCTAAAACTATATCGTGGTGTGTCATGGCTATACTATGTGTTATAGGAGCATTCTTAATTACATACATTACCATAAACAAAATTGCACAAGCTAAAGGACAAAATGCACCTTTAGGATTATACACAATCATTAGTCCAAGTATGACACCTGGAATTCAAGTTTATGATGTAGTTTTTGTAGTCAAAAAAGATCCACAAGACATTCAAATAGGAGACATAGTTTCATATTATAGTACTAATAGTTACTTTGGTTCTACTCCAATTACTCATAGAGTTATAGAAAAATTTAATACAAATAACGGAATAACGTTTAGAACTCAAGGTGACGCAAATCCAGTTCCCGACGATGAAATAATAATGAGTGATAAAGTAATTGGTACTGTCAGATTTGTAATACCTCAATTAGGCAGAATACAATTCTTTCTAGCAAGCAAAGGTGGTTGGTTTGTAGCTATACTAGTACCTGCATTTGGAATAATAATTTATGATATAATAAAATTAGTTAAACTAATAAAAGTAAAAAACAAAATGGATGATGCGAAAAAAATTGAAGAAGAAGAAAATGAAGCTAAAGAAAAAAAGAAAAAGTGATAGAAATATCATTTTTTTAATTGACATAATGTAACATTTTTAGTACAATATACTACATATTCAGGGGGAAATATATATGAATATAAATAAAAAAATAATTAATACTATAAGTGAAATAGTATTTCTAATAATATTAATAGTAATAACAAATATAACATGGGATAATTTAACAATAAATCAATCTGTATCAACAAAATATATTAATAAAAACTTTTCAAATCTAGAATTAAATATAAAAGAATCCCATCTAAATGATTTATATCCTACAAACTTAGAACAAGAAATTAATAATAATTATATTGAGTTAGAAATACAAAACAGTTCTAACAATAGTAAATACTATGTTATATATCTAATTATTGAAAAATCAGAACTAAACATAGATTATATGAAGATTAAAATAAATAATAATACAAGATATTTAAATGAACTAGAAAAAATTACTATAAAAAATAAAACATACTACACACTTGAAGAAAATATTAGTTATAATAATTCTATAATAGATAAAAAGTGTTACATTTGGTTAGCAGAAGAGACACCGAATTCAGAACAAAATAAAAATTTACAAATAAGTTTTAAAATAGATGAAATATAAATGTAAAATTAAACAATTTTTCTTGAATAGTTAATCAAATTATTATAAAATATATACAGAATATAGTACTAGGTGATAAAAATGGGATTAGAAAAATTAATAAAAAGAGAAATATTGATAACTATATCAATTGTATGTCTAGTAACAACTTTATTTTTAATGTTTACATATTCTATATTTAAAGTTGAAAAAGAAGGACAGGTTGATGTAATTACATTTGGTGACATAAATTTAACTATATGTCAAGATTCAACTTGTGATACATCTATACCAAACATGGGTAATATTATGGGTACAGAAACAGTAAATGGAACTACAACTTATGTTCCAATTTATCCACAAGATGATCCAACAACTGCAACTGAATGGGATTCTCTAAAACCTTATATTTTTAAAATTACAAATACAGGAAGCTTGCCATTAAACTTATCTTTATACTTAGAAAAAGATACAAGTGCTAACAGTTTTACACAAGACAGAGTAGTTAACGGAACAACTTACACAGAAAGTTTTAGTAGTGCAGTAGACGATAGTGAAATAAAAGTTGCAATTGGTGAATATGGAAGCACTCCTACAATTAAATTGTATTCAGAAACTTTAAATACTAACAATGAACATGAATTAGTAAATAACATTTATCTAGAAAGTGGAACATCAAAAATATTCAGCTTATATGCTTGGTTAAAAAGTGATGCAGCTAATGCAAGTCAAGGAAAATTCTTTGTAACACTTATAACTGCACATGGAGAATATATTCCTGAATCTTAACATTTAGAAGAATATCTAAATGTTTTTATTTTTTTCTATGAAAATAATAAAAATTATGTTATTATTAAAATAGGAGAGTGATACAAAATGAAGAAAGCATTAAAAATGTTTTCACTTACATTAATTGCATTTATAGCACTAGGTGTAACTAATGTAAAAGCTGATGGTACATTAAATTACATACTACCAGATGGCACAACTAAAAGTATTGTTATAAAAGATGATGATACTAGAACAATTTTAGATTTAAAAAAAGAAATATCTAAAGTAGTTAACATTGATACAGACCACTTATTGTTAAAAAATGAAAATAATACATATGAAAATGATGAAGCTCAAATAGGAGAATATTTATATTTTTCTGAAACAGGAATTTTAACTTATACAGTAGTTGAAAGAAAAGAAATTGAAGAAAATGAAATAACATTAAAAGCTGTAAAGCCAACTAATGAAGATGAAAAATTTGTATTATTGGAAAGTTTTTTTCCACAAGAATTTCCAGGATATACTATGGGAAACTGCAATGAATCATATGACGAATGTGAGTTACGTTTATATTCAAATGGTAAATTTTATAAAAATGTAAAAGTAAACTTTGCATACGATGAAAATGATAAAAAATTAGTTGATTCTATAATTAAAAAGCTAAATGGAAAAACAATTTTTGACTTAAAAGACTTAGAATTTATTAATTACTGGGTATATGGTGGATCTCCAATAAACTACTCAAATGAATTTAAAAGTGCTATTGACTATAAAAACTTTTATCTAGATGTAAGAGCTGGAACTGATGACATTTTAACTACCGCAGCTATTGGAATGGCAGCATTTACTTATAACGACACACTTTATGCTTCATTTGGATTCTTTGGTATTGAAACTAAAAATATTCTTTATGTATCAGATAACACAAAAGACGAAAACATCATGAAAACAATTCAAGAAAGAATAGATAATTATATTGGAAAGGGTATTGTAGAAATATCTAAATATGATGCGACTCTTCAAAAATACATAGATGACACTATAAATTACTATCTACAATTTGTTAATCCAAATGGAAGTGAAGAAGAAAAACAAGCATACAAAGATGAAGTTAATAAACTAAAAGAATTATCTTCAGATGGAATAATCTATGTAGCAAAGATAGGCAATAAAGAAAAAGCATTCTTAGTAAAAAAAGATAGTAACAAAGTGTATACTCCATCATATAAAACTTCAGATATAAAAACAAACATAACAATAACATCAACTGATAACACATTACCATTAGATACTCTAATACAAGTAAAAGAATTAACTAGTGGTGAAGAATATGACAAGATAATTAAAATATTAAACACAACTAATAATGATATGTTTGATTTAAAACTATTCTCTAATTCAACAAATAAATATATAACTAAACTAAATGATGGATCATTTGAAGTAAGAATTCCAATAAAAGATGAATTAAAAGACAAAGACTTAGTTGCATATTATGTAAATAATAATGGTGAAAAAGAAGAATATGAAGTAAAAGTAGAAAATGGAGAAGCAGTATTTAATACTAATCACTTTAGTATATATACACTTGCTGAAAGAACTTCAACTATTCAAAAAATAGAAAACCCACAAACTGGAGATAATATCATAACTTACATACTTATCGGTTCTATTTCAATGATAGCTTTAATAGGATGTACGTTATATTTAAAGAAAAATCACAAATAAAAAATAAACATTTAGACCTAAAAATCTAAATGTTTTTCTATTACACTAATAATCTCATAAAGAATTATAGAAAGAATTAACAATATAACAATACCACTCATAACTAAAGTTAAATTAAACACTTGACTACCATAAAGAATTAAATAACCAATACCCGCTTTGCTAGTAAGAAACTCCCCCATGACTATACCTATTAAGCACATCCCTATATTAATTTTACATGTGTTAATAATAATCTTAAAATTACTAGGTAAAAGAACATACTTTAATATTTGATATTCATTCGCACCAAAAATCTTTAATATCTTAATTCTATTACTATTTGTATTCTTAAGTCCAACAGAAATACTTTGAATACTAACAATAATAGAAATTAAAATAGCCATAGTAATAATACTTCTCTTATTAGCGCCTATCCATATAATTAATATAGGACCCAATGCAACTTTAGGTAAACTATTAAAAATAGTCAAATAAGGATCAATTATCTTAGAAAAAGTTTGACTTTTATATATAAGTAATGAAACAATAAAACTAACCACTAATGTTATAAAAAACGCTATTAAAGTTTCACTTAAGGTAACCGATACATGTTTAAACAAATTACCACTCATAAGTAAACTATAAATATTATTAACAATCCTACTAGGAGAACTTGTTATAAATGTATTAATAACATTTAATCTAGCTAACACTTCCCATAAACCTATAATAAAAATTCCTATAAATAACTGACTAAATAAAACAAATAACTTCTTCTTTTTCTCATTCTTAATAAACTTTAATTGTTTATCACTAATCATTATCAATATCCTTCCAAATCATGTCATAATAATAACTAAATTCAGGAGCCTTTCTATTATTAATAGGATTACTCTTATTACTTAAATTAATATCATAAATATTCTTTACCCTAGCAGGCCTATTAGTAAGCACAATTATTCTTTCAGATAAAGAGATGCTTTCGCCAATATACGAAATAAATGTAATCATCAAAAGTAGTGAAAAATAAGGACACAAGGTATCCTTATTTTATTATTCCATTTCTTCTTAGATTTTCACGCATGCGTTCTCTTTTCTCTTCTTCTTTACGCATTTCTCTAGCATAACGCTCATCTTCTGTTTCGAATAGGTATCTAATATCTATACCATCTTCTTGTGCTTGACGAATTCTACGCTTTACCCAGTTAATGTCAATTCTATCTTCTGAGTACCATATAAGGTCATCTAAAAACACCTTATATCCGTTGCAGTAAGAATATGGTTTACAACCATATATTTCTTCAAATTCTTCAAACGTGTATCCTTCAAAGTATTGCATGAGATTTCCTCCTCTCTTAAATATTGGTTGCTTTTTCTAAACCAATCTACCTTAATATATAAATAAACTACACTTTTAGTGGAGCATTAGTTCCATGTCAGTAATGCTAATCAAAATAAGCATTTAAAATAATGTATGTAATTTATTAAGGAGGAATAATATATGAATTACAATAGCAATAAGAATAAAGAAAAAAAGGAACAAAAGGTCAAAGAAAAACAAATATCATCAATTAAACTGATTGACAATCGAATAATATATGTTGACGGCTCTATTGATGATGCTTTAGCAAAGGACGTCATAGATAAATTGTTAAGGCTTGATACTCTAAATCACGATGACATCGTAATGTATATTAATTCAAATGGTGGTAATGTTTCATCTGGTCTTGCAATTTATGACACGATGAATATGATTAAGAGCAAAGTATCTACTGTATGTATTGGTAAATGCTTTAGTATGGCTAGTGTACTACTTGTTAATGGTGCAAAAGGAAAAAGGTATATCTTACCCAATGCCGAAGTAATGATACATGAAGTATCTTCAATCTCTGTTGGAAAGGTTGGGGAGATGCAAAACAATTTAGACCACTCAAGAGATTTGAACCATAAACTATTCAAAATACTAGCCGAGAAAAGTAATAGAACTTACAATCAAATAAAGAATGAGGCTACTGGTAAAGACCTGTGGTTGAGTGCTAGTAAGGCTTTACAATATGGAATTATTGATAAGATACTATATAGTAGTGGTGATTATGATGTTTATAAGAAACACAGACAAAGATATTTGTGATGAGGAGTTTGAAGCAATCATAAGCAGTCATTATGATAATGTCAAACACTACATGATTAGTTATGTAATACCTGAAACTATAGCATTTTATCTTGCTACTGGGTATTATGGCTCATGTATGTACGAAGAACCATTAAAAATACATATTAATTCAATAGTGGCTGAGTTATTCAACTACAGTATAGAGGATATGAGGGCATTAAAAAAAGAAGTAAAGGCTATTCTAAAACTCAAGTACAACTTAGAAGTTGAAGATGAAGACCCATTGAGTTTCAAATAAACATATATATAAAATCAAACATTTGATTAATTTAACAATAAGTTAGAGGTTGATTACAAGTTGAATGAAGTAGGAAAAGATAAAATCAATATAATCTGCCTTTGATTTAATAGAGGGAGATAGAGTTATGGCAATTTATGGTTATGCACGAATAAGCACTGATGAGATAAGACAGCATATAGACAGACAATTTCGAGAGTTAGAGGCTATGGGAGTACCAAGTGAAAATATATATTACGATGTGGCAAGTGGTACAAAAACAGATAGAATTGAGTTTAATAGGTTGCTACAAAGTGTTTCAAGTGGCGACACAATTGTTTCTACCGAGGTTAGTAGGATTACTAGGAGCATTAGACATTTAATTGAGATAATGGATTTCGTGGTGGATAAAAGGTTAAAGTTAATTTTAGGTAATTTTGTAGTTGACTGCACTGCAGATACACCTGATCCAATGACACTTGCTACAATTAAACTTATGGGTGTGTTTTCACAACTTGAACGAGATATGTTATCTTCAAGAGTTAAAAGCGGTATGGCAAACGCTAGAGCAAAAGGTAAACAGATAGGTCGTAAAGTTGTTAATAGTGTTGCTGACATACCACCAACATTTATCAAGTACTATGGTTTATATGAAAATGGTACAATTAACAAAAGTATGCTCTCTAACTTAACAGGTATATCATATCCTACCACACTCAAATATGTTTCAATATTACAAAAGAAAAACAACTAATACAGTTGCTACTTCTCCATTGTGGAAATGATACCTTGAATATAAGATTGGACTTTTACCTTATCTATGTCATGTAATTTCTTATAGTTGAAGAGTAAAGTGTTTTCTTCTTCTGTTAAAGTTAAATCACTTGGAGCTGAATTATCAGTAATTCCCAAAATGTAATCAACACTAGTATTTAATACCTTACTCATAGCAATCAAAATATCAGCACGTGGTTTTATAGTACCCTTAATGTATTGATTAATGGTTTCTTTTGATACACCTAATTCAACAGACAACCATACTTGAGTTTTATTCTTAACATTAAGTAAGTCTTGTATATGAGTTAAAGCACCAGTATCTATTTCAGCCATATTAGCACCTCCGTCAATTATTAGTTATACAAGTAGTATGTAAAACTTATACTAAAATCATACCGTAATTATTGACTTACGAATTGAAGTGTGCTACACTTGAAGTAAAGTTATACTTAACTTTTGAAGATAAAAGGAGTGAGAAAATGAAAGAGAAAATAATCAAAGAAGGACCTGCCAATTGGTATCATGGGTTTGGAAGTAAGGGAGGAAAACTAGTACTTACTAATAATACATTGTATTTTGAGGGACATCTATTTAATGCTGGTAAGAAAGAATATGAAGTAGATGTAGAAGATATAACAGGTGTATCTGCAGGATTTCTAAAGGACATGGTAGTTTCAACTACTAGAGGTGATGAAACCTTTGTGGTAAATGGAAAGAAAGATTGGATTATGGCTATTCAAACAGCAATGAGTAATAAGGAATAGACATGAGGAAGTTAAGAGTTTCATTGATTGATAATAGTGTAGAAGAAAATGCTACACTAAACATAAAAGATAATAGCTTCGTTATTACCACAGACAGTGGAGAACTTATAAAAATAGCATACTCAAGTATAAAGGAATATGCCTATGACACAAACAAATCAGAACTGACTTTCTTTTTATTAAATCAAGAAAAAGTTACAATACGTTGCCAATTAGATACACAATTGAAGCAACAACTTAATCAACTAGTTTCTTCTAATAAGGATAATACTGTTATTTCAAAGACAAAAGAAAAGGAAATCAGTATAACTAACAATCCCAATAACAAATATAACATTACAATCTTTTTGCCAAATGGTAAAGCAGAATGTGATTTATCAATAAGAGATGATAGAATTGCTATAGAGCAAAGTTCAGAAATACTGTTTATACCTTATACATCAATAATCAAGTTGGAATTAACAGATAATGATGACATCAAGATATACTCTAACTTCAATAACAACTTCATTATTAGATGTAATAACAATCGAGAACTATATGACAAATTAAAGAAGATGAAAGATAAAGTCAAATATGAAAGTAATGCAAAAATTGTAGTTCAAGATATGTTCGGAAAGGATATTCTGAAAGAACAAAACACTAAAAAGATTACAAAGTATGCAATAATTACAAGTATTGTTATAGTGTTGGTAATTCTATTTGGAAATTGGGTTAATACAGACGACCCTGCATCAACTGTTGCCTCAGATATTAGAAAAGGCAATGCAACACTTGGATATGGGACAAAGTATGCTATTGGAGAAGTAATTAGTGCTTCATGTAGTGAAGAGGAAAATGATGGTAATGGTAGGTACATTATAAAATGCAGTGTTAGATATTACCCAAAGAGAAACAATGGCTCAATAGCAACAGACTCGATGATGAATGAAACAATCTATGCAATTTATCTAAGAAATTCTAAAGACAATTATTCAAGACTTTATACTTCTAATGCATCTGAAACATTTAAGACAAAAACATGTTGGGGTGAAGATAAGTCCAAAGGGATAGTTTGCCGTAGCAAATAACACAAATTACAATATATATTTTCATTTTTGGATATTCAACTAGGAAAAGTGAGTTTTCACGACACCTAGTTTTTTCATTTATTAAAGGAGGAAAATTATGACAAGACTAATAACAACAACTATATATGATGAGGTCTTACACAAGATAGAAACACTAGATAGGAACAACATTGATAGTGTAGCATTATTCAACTCAAGAATATTAAAGGCTACAACTACATTTAAGGATAGTAATGGTGGTGTGATGAAAATTACATTAATTAATGATAAATCATTAGCAATAGGAATGGAGCAATTAGATATTGCCAATCTATCAAAAGAACAGCAAATGCTATTTTGTAGGTTAATGATCCAAAAGCACCTATTATTCACAGCACAGGACATTATATTATATAGAATACTGCTAAATCATTATATTAACAATCAAGTAGATGGTGTTGCTACCATATCACTAGATACCATACATAAAGAGTATCGAGGGAAAGCATTTAGATATGAAAAAGGAAAGAAGTATGATGATGATACATTTCAAGCCTACATAAATACACTCAACAAACTAATAAGTACAACGGTTATCTTTAACTTTGATGAAAGCAATTTAAAAGTGGCTAGATACTACAAATTTAATGAAGAATACAATATATCAAGTCAATTATTACAAATATCTAAAGGCATTACTGGAGATAACATAGACACCACAAAGTTCAGCTATACCTTAGGTAAAATTGGAGATTACTTTGTTAATTCCAAGCAATACGGTCAACTTCTACCCAAAGAGATATATTCATTAAGGTTTAATCAGATAGATACTTTCAATATTGCTATATATGTTGCTAGAATGATAATTATAAACAAACGCTGGAGAAAAAATATAAATATTTACGTATCAACATTATTATCAAGAATAATGAAGTACAACATCAAAGGTTATAGTACATCATTAACCTATATACAATATCTATCCACCTTAGATGGAGTTAAAAGGAACAAGAAAATCAAGCAAATTGAGGAGCAACTTAACTACGTACTTACCATACTTAAAGAAAAGAATATCATCACTGATTACAAATATACAGGAAAGTTTCAATACAAATATATCAGAGATGAAGAACTATATATAACAATACTAGTGGGTAAGAAAGGTAAGACTAAGTAGTAACTTTTGCCATAGGTAATGGTTAAACATTTCATAGGTAGTGTATCGAAATAATGGGAAAAGTGTTGAAATATAAGGGAACAAGTTTGTTAATATAATAATATGATTAATATAATATCATCATAACAAACTGTGTTATGTAAACCTAACCCATATGTATATAGTAGTGATGATATTATATTAATTAATATTGTTATACTCTGTTATATGGCATGAGGGGTTTATTTACTGGGTAAAGGCTGGTACAATCGTCATTCGGTTGTGGCAGTATGCTTATTTACTCGTTCGTAGTCATATTCAAGGCAATAAGTTGCTTTGAATTTCATAAGTTTAAATGAAAGAGGAAATACTTATGAAAGAAAGGCTATCAAAGAATAGTAAAAATATCAAAGTTAAATTAAGTAAAGAACAACAGTCAAAAATGCTAGAGTTCTTTGCTAAAACATCTATACCTAGAATGCTACAGCCAAGTAAGGAGCAAAAGTAGTATGAAGAATGCAGGTATATATGTACGTGTATCAACCGAGCGACAAGCACAAGAGGGTTATTCAATATCGGCACAAAAAGAAAATCTTACTTCATTTGCAAAAACAAATAATTTCAAAGTATATGATGTTTATGCAGATGAGGGTATAAGTGGAAAAAGTGTTGAAGGAAGACCTTCAGTAAAAAGGTTAATTAAAGATATACAAGACGGTAAAATAGACGTAGTGTTAATCCAAAAGTTTGATAGATTAACAAGAAATATAACAGACACTGAAGATTTTATTAAACTGTTTCAAAAGTATGATGTTGACGTATGGTCTATATCAGACGGAAAAGTTGATATGAGCAATTCAAACGGAAAGTTTATGACCTTACTTAAAGGCTTATTCGCTCAACATGAACGAGAATTAACTGCTGAAAGAATTAAGGTTGCATTTAGTGAAAAAGCAAGACAAGGTTATACACTATGCTGTGGGTGTACTCCTTATGGTTATAATAGAAAAAAGGGAAATAAAGTTATTATAATAAATCAAGAAGAAGCAAAGGTTGTGAAAAGAATATTCAAGATGTACCTAGAGGGTATTTCGTTTACTGCTATAGCAAAAGCACTAACTGTCGAGGGCATACCAACTAAACGTGCAGGTCAAACTATCAATATCAAGAAAAATGACGCAATAGTTGAAACAAAAACATTTGTGGGGGTATGGTCTCCAAAACTTATAAGATTAATGTTGTCTAACCCTGTTTATATAGGTAAAGTTAGGTATGGCATAGGTAGAAAAGATTACTATATAGGTGATGGTATTCATAAACCAATCATAAGTGAGACAATGTGGAATAAGGTGCAAAACAAGTTATCTAAAATAGAAACCAAGGTTCATACAAATAGACCAAAAGATGATGTGTACTTTTGTGGTACTCTAGTATGTGGTATATGTGGTAAAAGATTAACAACCTCAAGGACTATAGGAAGATTAAGAAAAGATGGTACTAGGAATTTATTTAATGCGTATAGATGTGTTAATCAAGAGAAACAAATATGCACTGCTAGATATGTATCTCACTCAAAAGTAGAAGAAGCCTTTATAGAATACTTAACAAACAATGTTGCAGAATTAGATAGTATTGATAATGTAGTCATTGAAGAGGATAATCAAGACCAAGAGGAAATAAAAAATATTAAAAGATTATTAACAGCCAAGAAAGCAAAGCAAAAAGAAGTAATGGACTTGTTTATGGCTGAAAAATTAGATTACCAACAATTCAAATATATGAGTGAAGAACTAGACCGTATCATCAAAGATAATGAAACTAAACTGTCGCATTTGGAACAAGACTATGCAAACAACCCAAATATAAACAAAGCAGAGATTTCAAGATATATAGTGGACCATTGGAAACTTTTAACCGATAAAGAAAAGCTGAACTTCTTAAATGAGTTCGTGGAAAGTATTACCATAGTTAATCGTGATACTGATAGACACAATGGTAAGGCAGAGATATTGGATGTCAAGTTCTATGATTACAAACAACAAAACCCTAGTAATTGCTAGGGTTTTACTATGCCTTTAAATAATGGTATGTTAATTCGGTATATAACTTCTGCAATATCATGACTCACCATAATCACAGTAATTCCTTCATTCTTAATAATTCTATAAATATCATCACTTACTTTTAACCTAGTTTGATAATCTAATGCCGAAAAAGGTTCATCTAAAAATACTAAATCAGGTTTAGTCGCAAGAGTTCTAATAAGAGCAACTCTTTGAATGTAGTGAAGACACTTTTTTTCTTTTTATATTAATTTACAATTTTTGTTTAGTTTAACTTTATTTTTAACAGAGTTATTTGTTTTCTATTTGCTTATTTTCATATATATATTGGTAGTTAAGTGCATTACCATTACTAATTACTGATTTACCTAAATTTTTTTCAATATCATCTCTAGCAACTTTAGCAGCATGTCCACCCATTTTAGCA
>CAKOLW010000015.1 GCA_934096405.1 uncultured Bacilli bacterium | reverse complement strand
AAAAAGTTATGAGTTTGATAGTGAAAAATATTCTAATGTTAATGAATTAATTAATACTTTACATAAAAATAATACTTTTTTAAGAGGCAAACAATGAAAAACAAAATCTTATTTTTGCTATTAATTATAATTTATATATTCACTCCCTTGATAATATTATTTAATAACAAATTATACGACATAAAATTTTATATTTTAACAATATTAGGAATACTAATATATATCATTTTAAAACTATTTAAGATTAAAAATGAAGATTTAGGAATTAATAAAGAATATGTTGTTTCGTTAAAACGAAATGTTCCATTAATATTAGTATTTGTAGTAATAATTGTAATATCAAGTATATTAGGTTTAAATAAATATAATCCTAATGAAACTATGCTATTTTATGTGTTTTACACATTTGTTTCTTGCCCTATACAAGAATTTTTATATAGAGGTGTATTTGGTTATTTTGAAAGAATAACTAAATATAAATATCTATGGGTTATATTATCTAGTATTTGTTATTCCTTTGTTCATATAATTTATAGAGATCTCTTAACTTGTATTTTAACATTTATTATAGGAATTATTTGGTATTTGTTATATAGAAAAGATTACAATTTAAGTGGTGTATGTTTAAGCCATATAGTATTAGGAATATTAACAATTTCATTAGGAATAGTTAATTAATATAGAAAATTGAAAAAATTGAAAAAAATATTCCTAAAACAACAAAAAAACATTTGATATATATTAATAAGTTTAAAAAAAATTATAAGCTTTTGCTTTAAAGACTTTTATTTTATAATTTTGATTTAAAATTCAATTTTTCATAATTAAAATTATAAAAGAAAAAGTTTTTGCAACTCTTTCTTTTACTCATAATTAATTCTAAATATTAATAATTCATAATTGTAACTTTATTTATATATCCATTAGAATCATAATCAAATGATATTTCATATTGAAGTTTTTTATCAAATTGTTTTTTTAAATTCATAATTTCATCTGTATTAGAAGTTGTAGTTGTACCATAAGTAACAGTAATTGAATGGTCAGTATTCTTTTTTATTTTTGTTATAACATTGTCCAAAAGACTTGATACGCTTGAACCATATTGCGTTCCAGTATAAGTTTCTAAATTAAAATTAAATTCATCAACATTCATTTTATTAAAAGCATCATTTACATTATCAAATCCCTGATCAATAATATCATTTGTTTTATCTTTAATTTCATCCATTTGCCTATTTGATTTAGAAATCTGACTAAATGTCACCCAAAAAACAGCAATAACAATAACAAATAAAATAACACCAAAAATTAAATAACCTATTCCAAAACCTTTTGCAACTTTTAACCCTTTTCTACCAACATTTTTCATTTTTTCTTGATTATCTTTATCTGATACATATTCTTTAGCACCTTGATACATATTATGTATATCATTTTTTATCTCACTATTTAAATCATTATCAACGTATTTTTCATCCTGTGGTACATATTTTTCATCGACACCTACATATTGTCCATTTTTTTTCATTAAATCCTCCTTATTTATTCAATAACTACAGCAGTTCCTGTAGCCACTACCATTATCATCATTTGACCTTGTTCCCCAACTGTTATAGATTCAACATCTACATTTACTCCTACAAGTGCATTAGCTCCAACTTTTTTAGCACGTTCTATCATTTCACTAATTGCATCAGCCCTTGATGAAACTAATTCTTCTTCATATTCACTTGCTCTACCACCAGTAAGATTAGTTATACTAGCAGTAAAATCTTTTACAAAATCAATTCCAGTAATTACCTCACCAAAAACGATTCCTCTATATTCTTTAATTGTTTTACCATCTAATGATGGTGTTGTCGATAATATCATAAAAAATCACCTCATTTCACAATAAAATATACTTTTTTTTAATAACTTTTTTTCCCTTTAACGAGATATATAATAAATGCACCTAAAACAGCTACACCAGCAATAGAACCACCAATTATATAAAATATTTGATAAGACATAGGTTTAACTAAATCATAATAAACAGTGTAATCTTTATTCTTTATTGTTGTATATTCCATATCTAATGAATTAATTTTTGAACGCAATTCACTTGCTTCTCTCTGGCATTTAGTATGTTTTTCAAACCAATCTTTGTCTCTCATATTCATGGCATCACACTCTTGTTGCTTTTCTTCATATTGTTCTTTTAAAGGATAATATTCTTCTTCAATTTCTTTTAATCTTTCATTCGCAACATCTACAGCAGCTTGAGATTGTTTTAGTGCTGTCTCTTTTCTTTCTTCATTAATTCTTTTAGAATCAATTTGTTTATATAATCCAACACTCGCAACTACTAATCCAATTATGGCCCCAATAATAATAATTTTGATTGGCAATGTTATTTTTTTCTCTTGTTTCATTTTATTCAACTCCTTTCATGTAAATTATATCATAATTTTGTCGCTATGAATAGCAAAATGTCGAAATCAGAAGCAAAAATAAGATAATTTTCTTAGGTGATTATTATGAATACTGAGAAAATTAAAAATCTAAGAGAAGAATTGGAGATTACTCAAGAAGATATATCAAGAGTTTTAGGATGTACAAGAACAGCATATTCACTATGGGAAATAAATAAAAATACGATTCCATTATATTATCTAAATAAAATATCAAATGAATATAATATAAACATTGATTATTTAGTTGATTTATCAAATGACAAATATATTAAATTTGACAAAGTAGAAATAGATAAAATTAATTTAGGTAAAAAAATAAAAGAAGCTAGAAAATCCATTAATTATACACAAGAAAGGTTAGCTTCAAAATTAAATACTACACATTCTGTTATAAGTGCTTATGAGTCAGGAAAAACAACTGTTTCAACATTATTTATCATAGAGATTGCAAAAATTACAAACAAATCATTAAACTGGTTATTAAATAAAGTTCAATAAATATTTTAAAGATATCTCTAACGCAAATAATAAAGTTAATACAGGTACGCATCAATTTCTTTGAGAAAGAAGATTATCTGTGCTATAATACCTTCTGCATGTGAGGAAAATATGAAAAAGAGTAATGAAGAAAAAATATATGAATTATTAGGAATAAAATATTTCAAAAAGTTTGTTTTAAGTCTATACCAGATTATTATAAAATTAATGACAAAAAGTTTAGAAAAAGAAGAAATAAAAAGTGAAGAAGAAAGGCAAAATAATTATAAAATTGGTAAAATCAAAAGTATAGAAGACATTATAAAATTTAAAAAATCTATACTGTTTAATAGCACTATTCATGTTATAGGAACAACTATAAATATAATATTTTTACTTAATAATGATCAATCATTCTTAAATTATACTTGTCTAATATTAAATACTTATTGTGTAATGTTACAAAGATATAATTACATTAAATTAAAAAGAGTAATTAAAAAACTTAAACCAGCATATGAAGAGGAAAAAGAAAAATTAAGTAAACAACTAATTGAAGAAGATAAGATTTTAAAAAAACATAAATACGCCATAATAAATAGTAAAGGCAAATCTAAAGAAAAGACAATAGAAACAATTATAAAAGAATCATCTCTTCAAGAGCTAAAAGATTTAAAAGAGTACTTAATATATTTTAAGAATTTAAAACACTCATTTGATCAAAATAATCTTGAACATATAGAATCTAATTTACCATATAAGAATAATAAAACTTTAAAATTTGAATTAACAAAGTAAAATTGCTTTAACTGTTAAAGTATGTTACACTAGTTATAGGAAGGGTGATATAATGACACTAGTTATAATGGCAGCTGGTATGGGAAGCAGATTTGGAGGATTAAAACAAATTGAGCCAGTCAGGCCTAATGGAGAGTTTATAATAGATTACTCAATATATGATGCGAAACGTGCAGGATTTGATAAAGTAGTTTTTATTATAAAAGAAGAAAACTATGATGTATTTAAAGAAACTATAGGTAAAAGAGTTGATAAATACATTGATGTGGAATATGTTTTTCAAAAAAATAATAATGTTCCAGTTAAAATACCAGAAGAAAGAAAAAAACCTTTAGGCACAGCGCATGCAATATTATGTTGTAAAGATGTAGTTAAAGAAAACTTTGCTATTGTGAATGCTGATGATTTTTATGGCTATGATGCATTTAAAAAAATAGGAGATTTCTTAAAAAGTGATTTAAATGAAAATGACTATGCAGTTGTAGGCTACAACATACTTGAAACTATGACTAATTTTGGTTCAGTTAAAAGGGGTGTGTGTGAAGTTAATAATGGTTACTTAACAAGATTAACAGAAAGCATTATTGAAAAAGATAATAAAAAATTAGTTGGTAAAACTCTTGATACAAATGAAAAAATTGATGTTGATAAAAATACGGTAGTATCTATGAATATGTTAGGATTTACTCCAAAACTATTTGAATACTTAGAAAATGGATTTGAAGAATTTTTAAATACTCATGATCTGATGACTTGTGAATATCTAATTCCAACAGAAGTTAACAGATACTTAAGCAAAGGCTTAGTTAACGTAAAAGTTCTCAATACAACATCTACATGGTATGGAATAACTTATAGAGAAGATTTAGATATACTTAAAACTGAATTAAATAAATTAATTGAATCTGGTATATATCCTAATAAATTATGGAAATAAATAAAGGTTTGGAATAATCCAAACCTTTTATTCTTCTATTAAATCTTTAACTTTAGATTTATAATCATTTAACTTATCTTCTAATTCTACATTCTTATCTTTTAAATCTTCAATCTCTTCCTCATATTTAGAAATAGTATCATCTAATATACTTTGATTATTATTTAAATCATTTAATTCATTATAACAACCACTTAATTCTTCATCTCTATTTATTTGATTTAATTCTTGATAATATCTACTAGAATTATCTTTTAATTTATTTATATTTTCTTCATTACCTCTTACAACTACATAAGCAGTATATAAATTATTATAGTTATAAATTTCTTTATCTTTTAAGTTATCTAACACAATATTAATAATCTTATTACTAGGTTTAATTCTATTACTAAAATCTATAAACTTATAATTACTTAAACTATATTCATTAATATTTAAAGTACTAAATTCACTATAATAAGTAGTATCTACAACTATCTTATCACTTAAACTATTATCAACTACAAACTTAACATCAGTTCTATTAAAATAATAATCTTCTATAATATGATTACCATAAGAACCAATTAATAAATTATCACTCATATCATATTCATAACTCTTATTAACATATTCTAAATTAGTTTTAGGTTCTTTATCAACATATTTAGTATCAATTACTTCAGTAACACATAATCCAATACCAATACCTGTTAATAATAATCCACTTATAAACATAATAAACATCTTTTTAAAACTAATCTTATGATTAAATAAGAAAGCACTAACAAGTAATATAATAAATCCATTAAGAACTAAACCACCTATACCTACAAAAGTAAATCCAAAATATAGAATACCTTTAAATAACAAATATAACATAATAAATAAATATATAGCTAAGAATATAAAACTAAATAAGAATGGTAAACTTATTAATACTAAGAAAAACTTTAATGTTAACATTAATATCTTACCTAAAGTCTTAAATACTGGAGAACTATTAGTTTCTTTATAAACATAACTCTTAGGTTCTTCTCTAATAATAGTTTCTTCTTTATTACTATCTTTTTTAATACTTTCTTTTACTTCAAACTTATCTAAATAATTAGTCTTATAAATATATAAGTATGAAAATATAAAGAAAGCCAAATATAAAATATTTATTAAGAATTCCCAAATAGTAGTTATAAATCTTAAACTAGGATAATCATAGAATATATTATCTGTTAAATTAATTAAATACTCGAATGGTAACCTAAGTGCAAGTAATATCATAAAGATAACAAATAATTCAAATATTATTTTAAATCTCTCTCTACCTTTAATATTCTTAAACATAGTAACACTCTTATTCATTATATAAGTTATATCATCTATAAAAGAATTAATAGTATTTTTACTCTTCTTATTAACATCACTATAATTAATAGAATCATTAGTTAAATCATCTAAAGTAACATTAAATATCTTACAAAGAGTTAATAGTTTATCCATCTCTGGATAAGTTTGCCCACTTTCCCATTTGGAAACTGATTGCCTTGAGACATCTAATTTATCAGCAAGGGCTTCTTGACTTAGATTATTCTCTTTTCTAAGTTTTGTTAGTTTTTCACTAAACTTCATTTTCTTCACCTCGCATACATAATACAATAAAACCCAGTTGCATAAAACCAATACTAAGTTGTTTTTATGTTAATTATTGGTTGCATTGCTTATATTATACCAAATAAATTAATATTATTAAATAAGAGATGCTTATGGAAATAATAAATAATAATACTGTTGTAGTATTTACAAGTGAAGAATTAAAAAGTGTATTAGAAAGTGATAATACTTATACATATATCTATATAGGTAGTGATATAAAAATACAAGATAGTTATTCATCAGGTAATGAAGTCGCAGAAGTTAATAAAATAGAAATAGGTGGTAACCAACAATCAATCATAAATCTACAGGTAACTCAGGATTTTGGTTTAGAAAATCTGATCCTTATTTTAAAATATTAACAAATGCTAAAGTAAATTTTACAAGTACCAGTAGAGAACTCTTATATGGAGGTAATAACATAACTTTAACATTAGAAGAACACTCTACATTTAATATAACAACATATAATGGATTAAGTTATGGAACATTTGGTACTAGTAACACCACTTTAAATGAAGGTTCATCTCTAACAATTAAAAAAACTAACTACTGTGGTGGTTATGCTACATGGTATAGTTATGGTAAAATAAATTTATTAGAAAACTCTACATTAGAAATAATAAATAACTACACTGGATTAACAACATCAAATTTATAATATATACTTTGCTAATACAAGTGGTGGTTTATACATAAATAACCCTAAAAAAGTAGTACTATATAATAAAGGAGGTAATATAATATACACATCTAATAGTATTCCATTTGAACTAACATATAATAGATTAAATCTATTTACTAATTCTATTGATATAACTAGTAATATAAGTGAATCTACATTACCAACATATTCTTGGTATAAAAATAACCTAAGTATAGTTAAAGGAACATTCACTAATACTTTAACAACTATAACAGAAAACAACTATACAGAAGAAGAACTAACTAATTTACCTAATCTTGATGAAGACACTCTAATAACAGGAAACACTTTATCACCAATAATATTACATACATTATTTTAATAATTGACTTATCTAAAATTTTGTTGTATTATTTTATTGTTGAATAGTCAACAGGTGATTATATGTGGGAAGATAATTTTGTTATTTTATTTAGTTCTATAAAAAAGAAAATGTATAAATTATTAAATAATAAACTAAAAGATTATAATTTATCTATAATTGAAGCAATATACTTAATTATACTATATGATGAAAAAAGTCTTACATTTAAAGAATTAACTACTAAAGCAGACTGTGATAAAGGTATGACTACTAAAGTTTTAGTTAAACTAAAAATGATGGGATATGTAACATATAATATAAAAAATATTGAAATTACAGATAAAGGTAAAATTACAGGAACTAAAATAAAAAATATATTAAAAGAATTAAGAAATAATTTAAATAAGAAGATAGGCGAAAAAGAGTTAAAAAATATTTATAATGAATTAAGTAATTTTAATAATATACTGGAGGGAGAATTAAAATGTTAGAATTAAAGAACATTAAGAAAAGTTATAAAACTGGTGAATTTACACAACATGCTCTTAAAGGAGTAAGTTTAGTTTTTGATAATAATGAATTCGTTTCTATATTAGGTGCATCAGGAAGTGGTAAAACAACTCTTTTAAATATAATTGGTGGACTTGATAGATATGATTCAGGAGACTTAATTATAAATAATAAAAGTACTAAAAAATTTAATGATGTATTATGGGATGCATACAGAAATAATTGTGTAGGGTTTATTTTTCAAAGTTATAATTTAATCGGGCACTTATCAGTATTAGAAAATATAATGATGAGTTTAACACTAAGTGGAGTAACATCTAAAAATAAAAAAGAGAAAGCTTTAAAAGCACTAGAAAGGGTAGGACTTAAAGATCATGCATATAAAAAACCTAATCAACTAAGTGGTGGACAAATGCAAAGAGTCGCCATCGCAAGAGCAATAGTAAATGATCCGAAAGTCATTCTAGCAGATGAACCAACTGGAGCCTTAGACACAAAAACTAGTATTCAAGTAATGGATTTAATAAAAGAAATAAGTAAAGAAAAACTAGTTATAATGGTTACACATAATCCAGAACTTGCTAATAAATATGCTACAAGAATAATTGAATTAAAAGATGGAGAAGTAATAAAGGATACAAGACCACTTGAATCTGGGACTAATAAAAATGAACTTAAAATAAAGAAAACCAAAATGAGTTTTATAACAGCACTTAAATTAAGTTTTAATAATATAAAAACTAAAAAAGGAAGAACATTCCTAACAGCATTTGCTAGTTCTATAGGTATTATTGGTATAAGTATAATATTAGCTTTATCTAACGGATTTGATAAACAAGTAGATAAATATGAAAAAAACACATTTAGTAATTTTCCAATAACAATTAGTAAAAACACTGTAGCAATGGATGACAAGCAAATGGAAACTTTAATGGGTACAATGATGCCTGGAGAAGGTGACTATCCAAATGATAAAGTTATATTCCCATTTGATTTAGATAGTTATAATGTAATGCATACAAATAATATAAGTGAAGAGTTTGTTAACTATGTGGAAAGTATAGATGATAATTTAATAAGTGGTATCACATATACAAGAGCTACATCCCTTAATTTACTGGTAAAAAATGATGAAGTTAAAAGTGTGTCAACTAGTGATTTAAGTATGGGAGTTATACCAAAAGAATTAGATACAGAAGATTTTATGAAAGAAGCATTTGACTTACTAGAAGGAACATATCCTAAAGAAATAACAGACTTAGTACTTGTAGTAGATAATAAAAATAGAGTAGATGCTAAAATACTAAAAAATCTAAATATTGATTATGATAAAGATAAAATAGATTTTAGCGAAATTATAGGTAAAGAAATTAAATTAGTATTTAATAATGACTACTATAAATCATATATGGGTATGTATATTCCAAATAATGATTATGATGAAATGTATGAAAGTGAAAACAATTTAACATTAAAAATAGTAGGTATAGTAAGAGGAAAAGAAGATAACTACTTAGGACAAATAGCAACCTCTGTAAGTAGTTTAAGTAACATGACAAGTACTGAAAGTATGATGAGTACTACTAATATAGGAAGCCTACTTTATAAAAATGATTTAGTAGAAAAAGTAATAAGTGTTAATAGTGAAAGTGATATAGTAAAAAAACAATTAGATTCTGATAGAAATATAATGACTGGAGAAACATTGAAAGAAGAAGATAAATCAAACATGTTATTATATCTAGGTAGTGAAGATAAACCTATGCTTATAAGTATTTACCCAAAAGATTTTGCTAGTAAAGATAAAATAGTAGAATACTTAGATGAATATAATAAAGATAAAACAGAAGAAGATAAAATTGTATACAATGACTTAGCATCAAACTTTGTAACATTTGGTTCTAAAATAATGGACGCGATTACAATAGTTTTAATAGCATTTAGTTCAGTTAGTTTAATAGTAAGTTCTATAATGATAGGTATAATAACTTATATAAGTGTATTAGAAAGAACTAAAGAAATAGGTATATTAAGAAGTCTAGGAGCTAGAAAGAAAGATATAAGTCGTGTATTTAATGCAGAAACTTTAATAGTAGGTATACTTAGTGGATTAATAGGAATACTAATCGCAAGACTACTAATATTCCCAATAAATAGTTTATTATTGGATTTAACTGGTCTAAAGAATGTAGCTATTTTAAATCCATTACATGCATTAATGTTAATTGTAATAAGTACAGTTTTAACTCTTATTGGAGGAGCTATTCCATCTCATATAGCTAGTAAAAAAGATCCAGTAATTGCTTTAAGAACTGAATAATAAAAAAGAAAGTTGGTTTAATATGTATAATATATTTGTTTTAATGGCATTATTTTTAGTTTACTCATTCATAGGTTGGGTTATGGAAACATGTTATTGCTGGATATGTACTAAAAAATTTGTCAATCGAGGATTTTTAATCGGACCAGTACTACCTATATATGGAACTGGTGGAGTACTTGTTTATGTATTACTTAAAAGATATTTAGATATGCCTTTAGTTTTATTTATAATGTCCATAATAATATGTAGTTTACTTGAATATTTTACAAGTTACTATATGGAAAAATTATTTAAAACTAGATGGTGGGATTATTCAAATAGAAAATTTAATATAAATGGAAGAGTATGCTTATTTAATATGATATGCTTTGGTATATTAAGTTTAGTTATAATGTATGGAGTAAATCCATTCTTACTAGATACTATTCATAAAATAGATCCTATGGTATTAAAAACAGTAGTTTCAATTCTTATGACAATATTCTTAATAGATCTAGGTATATCTACAAAGATTATTTATAACTTCAAAGGAATAAGTAAGAATATATTAACAGACGCTACTGAAGAAGTTAATAAGAAAGTTAAAGAAGTAATACTTAGTAAAGGTGTACTACTTAGAAGAATTGCTAAGAGTTATCCTAACTTTAAAATTAGAAGGTAAATTAAAAGATTCAGTTCATTCACAAACTGGATTTTTTCTAATTCTTTTATTAAATTATTTATATCTTCTTCAGGTATTCTTGTTTTAGAATTCAACTTTAATAAATCACATGCTTTTATTGCTCTCCTACTCGTAATAATATTTTTTTCACACATTAATTTAATTATCTTCAATGTTCTTATCACTTCCACACCATTATTTTCAGAATAAATTTTTAATCTATTATCTCCAGTAGCCAAGATCCAATTGTTATCTTTTGCTATAATATAGTTTAATAAGTCAAAAGTAGATAATTTCTTTTCTATATGTGATAACCTAATCATTTTAACCAATTGATTAGATGTGACGTTTATTGTTTTAAAATCTTTTATTAAATTAAGATTACATGTTTTGGTATTTATTTCATCATTTTTAAGTATATCACTTATATATACATTATCTAAACTCACAAATTCTTTTAATATATTTGCATTATTTAAATCTGTAATAATATTAGTATCAGTAATTATTATCTTCTTTGTTATATTCATCAACTGTAACTCCCAATAATTCACACGCTTTATTTAATGAAATAATACCATCTATTTCTAACTTATAAACCAATTTCTTATATTGATAAGATTTTTCTGGCTCGATTGGATTAGGATCGTTCTTTCCAATTTTTTGACCTAAAAGTATACTAAACTTTTTATATAAATATTCTGAAATTATATTTAATTCATGCAATCTATATATAATAGCACTATAACTTACTTTATATTCATTTTTAAATGCTTTCAATTCAAAAAAACTAATATTCTTTCTTGAAGTACCAAATTCATTTATAATTGCTTCTTTTGGCATTAAAAGTGAACTAGCAAATCTATTACAAACTTTTTCTGCATCTAGTTTATCATCGATTTTAAGTAAAAGATGTCCTAACTCATGAGCAATAGTAAATCTTTGTCTAGCACCATCTCTTATATCATCTAACAAAACAATAACAGGAATATTATTAACATATTCACTCATACCATCAAAATCACAAAATTGATTATTAATATTTTCAACTTGTATTATAATAATACCTAAATTTTCTAATATATTAATTAGATCAGAAATAGGTTGTTTATTAGATATTTCTATATAATTTCTAAACTTATTTGCTACTTCTTCTGCCTCTTTTAAACTTTTACAATTATATAATTTTAATTTATTATTAACAGAATTAATATTATTCATTTCTAAAACTTCTATATATTTGTAAACATTAATTTTAATTAAATCTTTCAATAATTCCAATTTTTTACCAGTTAATCTTTGCTTTTTTCTAAAAGAAACAAACTTCATTTCAGGCATATCATAAACTTTTAAGAGTTCAATTGATTTAACATTATATGCATTAGCAAACTCAATAATTTTAGTTGAATCAGGAATAATTTTTCCATTTTCATATTTTGATACAGCAGTAGCCGACATATTTAGTAGTATACCAGCATCTTTAAGAGATAAATTTTTTAATAATCTAATTCTTTTTAGATTTTCTCCAATCTCGTTCATATTATCACCTCAGTTTATATTTTAACATTAAAAAGAAGAAATGTAAACTAATAAAGTGAAATTAGACTATAAATAAAATGTTGAGTTTTTTTATTGTGGACATTGTAATATAATATAGAAGTAATATTAAAAGGTTCGTTATGGAGGTTAAATTATGACCGATAAAGAAATAAAATTTTATAATAAAAGATTATTAAAAATAGATTTGGCACTAGAAAGTTACGTTGATTTTTATAGTGAGAAGCCAACCAAACTAACACAATTAAGAAAACAGTTAAGACTTTTTAGAACAGAAAAAGATAAGATGTCTGATGAAGTAAAATTTAACAAATGTAAAAGCTTAGTTGACGAATATAACAAACTTATTGATGAGATTGGAAAAGATAAATTCGAATTTTATGATGATGGAGATGTAATTTGTATATCAAAATAAACACTGAAAGAATTTATCTTTTTTCTTGCATATTTTCCGAATTGTGATAGAATAAAGTACAATTATTTGGAGATGAGTTTATGCAAAATGAAATAGAATTTGATAGACCTTGGTTAAAATACTATGATAAAGAATTTTTAACACAAGAATTACCTAAAATGAATATATATGATTACATGAAATTCAAAACCGAAAACTTTTCAGATAGTACAGCTATTACTTTTTATGGTAAGAAAATAACTTATGATGAATTTTATGAGAATATTAATCAAGCAGTTAAAATGTTATTATCTATGGGGGTAAAGAAAGATGATAGAATTTTAACTTTATTACCAAACATACCTGAAACAGCTTATCTATTATATGCATCATCTATGATAGGTTCGGTGATGGATTTTATTGATCCTAGGCCAGATAGTGCAAGTTTAAAAACTAGTGCAAAAAAAATATTAGATACATATGTTAGCGAAAGAACGAATCATATAATTTGTTTAGATCAATGCTATGTTGGTATGATTTCGTTAATTGAAAATGAACTAAAAGAGTTGGGTTTAGATAATATTCTTTTAATTTCAGCTAACAATTCAATGGACATAAAAACAACTATAAATTACTTAGAAGAAACATTATATTTAGATGGATTTAAAAAATTAAAAGACAAATTAAAAAACATAAAAGCACTTAATGAAAAATTAGAATATTTAAAAAGAAATTCTTGTTTAAAATTATTAGATTATAAAACTTTATCTAATGATAGCACTTATATGTCAACAAAAAATATTGGTTATGTTGAAAATCAATTAACTACAATTTTGCATACATCTGGTACAACTGGATTACCTAAGCCAATACCACTTACAAATGATAATATGAATACATATGTACATCAAACTTTTGGCGCAAATATGCCAATGCAACCTAATGATAATGTATTACATGCTTTACCTTATTTTGCAGCTTTTGGAACTGTAGGTGTGGCACATGCAGGATTTTGTCATGCTAATAATTTACATCAAATTCCAGAATTTTCTGTATCAAGTTTCGGTAAAATGATTTTAAAACATAAACCACAAACTATAATTGGACCACCAACTTGGCTTTTAAATCTATTAAATGATAAAAATTTAAAAAATAAAGACTTATCTTTTATAAAAATGTTAACATATGGAGGTGCAGGATTAGAACCAAAATATGAAATGGAAATTAATGAATTTTTAAAACAACATAATTGTAGTGTCTTAATAACAAAAGGTCATGGTATGTCAGAATTATGTGGATGTGCTTCATACGCAACTGGAGAATACAATCTACTAGGATCTATAGGTATACCATTACCTAACACTATCTATGCATTGGTAAATCCTGATACAAAAGAATTAATAAAAATGTCTGAAAATCAAAATGAAATAGAAGGAGAAGTTATCATATCATCCCCAAGTGCGACTATTGGTAAACTAGATGAAAAAGTAATTACACCACATTGTAGATATGGAAACATTGATTTTATCAATACACAAGATATAGCAAGAATGAATAAAGATGGAGTATTCACATTCTTGATGAGAAGTGATAGAACATTTACTAGATATGATGGTTATAAATATAAACCTTATGAAGTGGAAAATATTATAAAAACTCACAAAAATATAAAAGAGTGTGTTATAACCCCATATTTTGATAAAGAAAAATTAGGAAACATGCCTTTAGCAACAATTATATTAGAAGATGATTTATCTTATGAAGAAAAAGTAAATTTAGTAAAAGACATAGTAGAAAAAGATTTAATGAACAATGAACTAATATCATCAAGACAAATACCATCAAAGATTCAGTTTAGAGATGATTTACCATTAACACACAATGAAAAAATAAATTATAAAACATTTATCAAAAATGAACTAGATGGGACAGAATTTACTATACTAATGGAAGAAACAAATATATCGATTGGTAAAATAGAAATATTAGAACCAAGACAAAAAACTAAAACTTTACAATTATAAACTTAACACTTATAATATTATTGTAAGGTAGGAAAAAAGAATATTGAATTTAAAACAGAATTTTCTAATATACCAGAATCTTTATTTGGAGATAGAAAAAAAGTAAAAGAAATAATAATGAATTTGTTAAGTAATGCTATTAAATATACTAATGAAGGCACTATAGAATTCAAAGTATGTACAGGAATGGATAGAGATAAATGTAACTTAATAATAAGAGTTATTGATACTGGTATTGGAATAAGACCGGAAATAAAAGATAGAATATTTGATAGTTTTGTAAGGGATGATAATGTAAAAGATTCTTCAACATTAGGTATTGGTCTAGGTCTATCAATTACCAAAAGTCTAGTAGAGTTAATGGATGGCGGAATAATGTTAAATACTGAAG
Organism: uncultured Bacilli bacterium; assembly: GCA_934096405.1. Classification (GTDB taxonomy): domain Bacteria; phylum Bacillota_I; class Bacilli_A; order RF39; family UBA660; genus CAKOLN01. Next base: position 20,079 of record CAKOLW010000015.1, on the reverse strand, counting down.
TCGGCAAAGGTTCTAAATTCACAGTTGTTATACCACAAGACACAAGTAAAAATTTATAAGGTAAAATATGAATAAAGAATTAGAAAAATGGAAATTTGGAATTAATAATAATGAATTAATTGATTTAGTTTTAAAAGGAAAGAAAACTGCTACTACATATATTTATGATGGTGATGTAGATAAGTTGGATTCAGAATCTATTATATTATATGATAATGATAAACCAGCTTGTTTAATAAAAACCACAAAAAATATTGTAACTAAGTTTAAAGATGTTGAATGGTCTATAGCAAAACTTGAAGGAGAAAATGATGATTTAGAAGGTTGGAGAAAGAACCATTATGAATTTTTTAAATCGATAGATGATTCATTTAATGAAGAAACTTTAGTAGTTGTAGAAATATTTAAACTAATAAAAATATATTAAATTGAACTTATTTGGTTCAATTTTTATTTTGTGTGTGGTATAATTCAAAGCAAAGGAGAAGATGAATATGAAAAGAGATATTTTTATTGGTGGTGCTTGGCCATATGCAAATTATTACTTACATGTAGGACATTTAGCTGCACTATTACCTGGTGATATAATTGCCAAATATTATAGAATTAATGGTGATAATGTCATGTATGTTTCTGGTTCAGATTGTCATGGAACTCCAATAACTGAAAGGGCAAGAAAGGAAAATATTTTACCTAGTGAAATAGCAAATTTCTATCATAATGAATTTATAAAATCTTTTGATGCAATGGGTTTTGAATATGACGAATATTCTAGTACAATGACTGAATTTCATAGTGAATATGTACAAAAACAATTTGAAAAACTTATTAAAAATGGTTATATATATGAAAAAGAAGAAAAACAAGATTTTTGTGAAAGATGTAATAAATTTTTATCAGATAGGGAAATCGAAGGAAAATGTCCACATTGTGGAGGAAAAAGCTCAGGCGATCAATGTGATTCATGTGGAGATTCGCTAAACAATAATGAGGTATTAGATAAACATTGCAAGATTTGTGGATTATCAACAACAATGAAAAACAATAAACATTTATATTTTAAATTAACAGCATTTAAAAAAGAATTACAAGATTTGATAAACCAAAATAAAAACAAATGGAGAAAAAATGCTTTAGGAGAAGCACAAAAATATTTAGACATGGGTTTAATAGATCGTGCTGCAACAAGACAACTTGAATGGGGAATACCTGTACCAGTTAAAGGTTATGAAGATAAAAGAATATATGTATGGATAGAAGCGGTTTTAGGTTATCTTTCAGTAGGACAACATTTATCTAATGAAAGAAAAATTGATTTTGATAAATATATATCAAATAATAACAATAATTTAAAAACATATTATGTTCATGGAAAAGATAATATTCCTTTTCATACCACAATTTATCCTGCACTAATTATTGCCTTAAAGAATAATTATAGATTACCCGACTATATTGTTTCATCTCAATATGTTAATTTAAATCAAGAAAAAATGAGCAAATCAAAAGGAAACTTGATAACAGTAAATGAATTATTAGATAAATTTGAAAGAGATACAATAAGATTTTACTTTTCATTTAAAGGACCTGAAGTAAACGATATTAATTGTTCTTTAGAAGATATAATTCAAACTCATAATAAATTCTTAGTAGGAATGTTAGGAAATTTTGTTAATAGAAATTTATCATTCATAAACAAAAAATTTGATGGAATTATCAAAGAAGGCAAAATTGATGATGATATTGTTGAAAAAACAAAAGAGGCATACAAAACAATTGGAAATTATATTGAAAAGGCAGAAATAAAAAATGCTACAAACCAAATAATTGAATATATCAATTTGGCTAATAAATATTACGATAAGAAAGAACCTTGGATACAAGTCAAGGAAAATATTGATGAATTTAACAATACAACATATACATGTGTATATATGATTGCTAATCTTTCTAACATGATATACCCAATACTTACTGATAGTGCTAAAAAAATAAAAAAAATACTAGGATTAGATAAATTCGTTTGGAAAGAAACAAAAATTAGTGGAGATATTAAAATTAATAATTTAGAAATTTTATATAACAGAATAGACAATTAAAATTTAAAAAAGTGGAGATGATTACATGAACAAATTTTATATAACTACACCTATATATTATCCAAGTGGTAAATTTCATATAGGAACAGCTTATACAACAATACTTGCTGATGTACTAGCAAGATTTAACAAACAAAAAGGAATTGATGTTTACTTTCTTACAGGTTTAGATGAACATGGTCAAAAAATTCAAATAAAAGCAGAAGAAAAAGGTATAACACCACAAGAATATGTAGATGAAATGGCTAGAATGTCTAAAGAACTATGGAAAAAATTAAATATATCAAATAATGATTTTATTAGAACAACTGACAAAAGACACGTTGATGCAGTTACAAAGGCATTTACAAAACTATATGAGCAAGGAGACATTTATAAAGGAAAATATAAAGGAAAATATTGTGTACCTTGTGAAACATTTTATACTGAAAGTCAATTAGTTGATGGTATGTGTCCAAGTTGTGGTAGAGAAGTAAAAGAAGTAGAAGAAGAAACATATTTCTTTAATATGAAAAAATATGAAGATAAACTAAAAAAATTCTATGAAGAAAATTCAGATTTCTTAGTACCACTAACTAAGAAAAATGAAATAATGAATAGTTTTGTTAATGTAGGTATAGAAGATTTATGTATATCTAGAACAACATTTGACTGGGGAATTAAAGTACCAGTTGATCCTAAACATGTAATGTATGTATGGTTAGATGCTTTACTAAATTATATAACAGCATTAGGTTATATGAGTGATGATGACTCTTTAATGAAAAAATACTGGCCTGCAGATGTACAAATAATAGGAAAAGACATACTAAGATTTCACGCTATATATTGGCCAATATTCTTAATGGCTTTAGATTTACCAATGCCTAAAAAAATATTTGTACACGACTTTATAATGATGAGAGATGGCAAAATGAGTAAATCTAAAGGAAATACAATATATCCAGATATCCTAGCAGATGCTTATGGAGTGGATGCAGTAAGATATACTATTCTAAAAAGTTTACCATATGGACAAGATGGAGAATTTACACCAAGTTCATTTATAGAAAAATATAACACAGAACTTTGTAATGATTTAGGTAACTTAGTTAATAGAACAATTGCAATGATTAATAAATATCAAGAAGGTATAATATTAAATAGTAATACAAAAACTTCTTTTGATGATACCTTAAATGATTATATTAATAACGAAATAAAGTTATATGAAAAAGAGATGGAAAACATAAATATTCAAAATGCACTTAGTCATATATTAAATATAGTATCTAGAACTAATAAATATATTGATGAAACAAGTCCATGGGTATTATATAAAGAAGAAAAATATGAAGAACTAAAAAGTGTAATGTATAATCTATATGAATCAATTAGAAAAATATCTATTTTATTCTATCCATTTATACCAGAAACAAGTAATAACATTTATAATCAATTAGGATTAAAAGAAAGTGAAACTACTTATGAAAGTTTAACAAATATACCCGATGTTACTAATAATAAAGTTATTGAAAAAGGAATACCTTTATTTGAAAGATTAGATGCAAATGTAGAAACTGATAGATTAATGGAATTAATGAAAACATGTTAAGTACTAAGAAATTAGTACTTTTTTAAGAGAAAGATACGATAATTGTATGAGTCTCAAAAATTGATAGACAAATAAAAAATAAGCAATTGATTAAAAGTAAAGATTGTTATATAATGTATATAGAAGAGAAATCTTCATATAATAAAAAAGGAACATTCAATTCTGAATGTCTACCGAAATTCAGTAACGACATTTATCCTATTTTAAATGGATAGATGTCTATTTTTATGGCAATAATTATTAAAACTATCGCTATTAAAATGAACAATATTCGATTAAAATCTTAATAATAAAACTTTTCTTCTTCATACGTTCACCACCTTTCGTTGGTTAAACCCCCGACTTGGTGGTAGACACCCAGAACATCCTGTTCCATAAAAATTTTTCTTCACAAATACGAGTCTTTGTGTTATAATCATTTCAAGAAAGCGAAGACTAAGAGGAGTATAAAGTGTAGTTTTAAAGAGAGTTAGTGGTTGGTGTAAACTAATAATAAAACTTTAGAAGGTAGCTTAGGAGTGTTTATTTGAATAAAGTAAAATAAAACGAGTAATGCACGTTAAGCATAAGAGTATAAATTAAGGTGGTACCACGGATTTCGTCCTTTAGGTATCATCTTTTTATTTTGGAGGTATAGAAATGTTAGATAAAAAATATGATCACAAAAGTGTAGAAGATGGTAAATATGAATTTTGGTTAAAAAATAAATATTTTGAAAGTGGAGATACATCAAAAAAACCATATTCAATTGTTATTCCACCACCAAATGTTACAGGAATTCTTCATTTAGGTCACGCTTGGGATACAACTTTACAAGATATCATTATTAGATTTAAAAGAATGCAAGGATATGATGCATTATGGTTACCTGGTATGGATCATGCTGGAATTGCAACTCAAGCTAAAGTTGATGCTAAATTAAAACAAATGGGATATAGTCCAAGAAGTATGGATAGAAATGAATGGTTAAAATATGCATGGGATTGGAAAGAAGAATATGCAAAAAATATACATAAACAATGGGCAAAAATGGGACTGAGTCTTGATTACACTAAAGAAAGATTTACTTTAGACAAAGGTTTAAGTGATGCAGTTAAACATGTATTTGTAACTTTATATAATAATGGTTTAATATATCGTGGTGAAAGAATTATTAACTGGGATCCTGAAGCAATGACTGCACTTTCAAATGAAGAGGTAGAATATAAAGATGTACCAGGTGCTTTCTATCATATAAAATACTTTATAGAAGGTACTGATAAGTATTTAGAAGTAGCCACTACTAGGCCAGAAACATTATTTGGTGACACAGCTGTAGCCGTTAATCCTAATGATGAAAGGTATAAAGACTTAATAGGTAAAAAATGTATATTACCAATAGTAAACAAACTAATTCCTATCATAGGTGATGAACATGCTGATCCAGAATTTGGAACAGGTGTAGTTAAAATAACTCCAGCACATGATCCTAACGACTTTGAAGTAGGAAATAGACATAATCTAGAAAGAATAATTGTAATCAATACAGATGGAACTATGAATGAAAATGCACTAAAATATAAAGGAATGGACAGATTTGCATGTAGAGAAGCTTTAGTTAACGATCTTAAAGAAAGTGGTCTGTTAATAAGTATTGAAGAAATAACTCACTCAGTAGGACACTCAGAAAGAACTGGAGTTATGGTTGAACCTTACTTGTCTAAGCAATGGTTTGTAAAAATGAGACCACTAGCCGACAAAGTATTAGAAAATCAAAAAAATAAAGACACAAAAGTTAACTTTGTTCCTGAAAGATTTGAAAAAATAATGAATCACTGGATGGAAATAACATATGACTGGTGTATATCTCGTCAATTATGGTGGGGGCATAGAATTCCAGCTTGGTACAAAGATAACCAAGTATATGTTGGAATAGAACCTCCAACAGAAGAAGGTTGGGTACAAGATCCTGATGTTTTAGATACATGGTTCTCAAGTGCTTTATGGCCATTTAGTACATTAGGTTTCCCAGAAGAAACAAAATTATTAGAAAGATACTATCCAAATAATGTATTAGTAACAGGCTATGATATAATTCCTTTCTGGGTAAATAGAATGACATTCCAAGGTTTATATTTCACAAAAACTCGTCCATTTAAAGACTGCTTAATACATGGATTAATTCGTGATAAAAATGGAATAAAAATGAGTAAAAGTCTTGGAAATGGTGTAGATCCAATGGATGTAATTGAAGACTATGGATGTGATGCATTAAGATATTTCTTATCAACATCTTCTGCTGCTGGTCAAGATCTAAGATATGATGAAGAAAAAGTTAAATCAACATGGAACTTCATAAACAAATTATGGAATGCTAGTAGATTTTGTTTAATGAACATTGAAGACTTAAAACAATATGATTTCACAAATATTGATAACAAAGATAAATGGATACTAAGTAAACTAAATAAAATAATAGATAATGTTACCAAATCAATGGAAAAATACGAATTCAATAATGCAGGAGCAACCTTATATGACTTTATATGGAGTGATTTCTGTGATTCATATATTGAAATGTGCAAATTTAGTTTAAATGAAACATCTACTAAAAGTACTTTATGTTATGTAATAACAAGTATAATTAAAATGATGCATCCATTCATGCCATTTGTAACAGAAGAAATATATAGTATGTTACCAATTAAAAATCATGAAAGTATCATGATTAGTGATTATCCAGTAATAAACAAAGAATTTAATTTTGAAAAAGAAGAACAATTAATAGAAGATACTATAGGATTTATAAAAACATTTAGAAATATTAAACAAGAAAATAACATAACTAAAGATTTAAAAGTTAAATTAAATAACACTGAAGATTATTCATTAATAAAAAATATGTTAAAACTAAATGAAAATATAATTGAAGATAAAATGAATATAACAGAATATAAAGTTAATTATGGAAGATTTAGTGCATCTATATACTATGAAAAAGAAATAACTGAAGAAGATATCTTACAAAAAGAAAAACAAATAGAAACATTAAAGCAAAATATTTTAAAAAGAGAAAACTTATTATCTAATGAAAATTTTGTTAATAAAGCTCCAGAAAAACTTGTTAATGAAGAAAGAACAAAATTAGATAGTGATAAGAAAATGTTAGAACTATTGACTAAATAAGTCAGTAGTTTTATTTTATTATTTAGTGTGATACAATTGTAACAAGGAAGTGAACGTATGATAAAGAGTATAAAATCTAACAATAAAATATTTAAAAGTAAAGAATTTAAAAAAGATAAATACAAATTTTTTTTAATATTACAAAATATAAATACTGAACAAGTTGAACTTTATAGTGATGAAGAAAATTATGTATTATGTAGAAGTGGTAAAGAATGGCCTACATGGATTTGGACAAAAGATAATTTTGATATAACTTTATTACCGGAAATAGAAGAAACTATAAATAAATATTTATTAGATGTTGATACAAAATTTACTTGTAAAAGAGAACTATATAATTTATTAAAAGAAGATAATTATCAATATTTAGGAGATTATTATTTTGAAATGGGATATTTAGTGTGTGATAAAACAGTTAAGCCAAGACTTACTGATGGAAGTTTTGAATTAGCTACTAGAGATTATATAGATATTTTAACAAAATTTACATATGATGAATCTAGAGAAATAAGTGATGTAAAAGAACTAACTATAGATGAAGCAAAAAGAGATGTTGAGAAAAGACTAAATAGAGGAACATATTACATTTGGAAAAATAAAGAAGGTAAAATCGTAGCGCAAGCATCATACGTCGTAACAGATGGAAATGCTAAAATCGCAGGAGTGTACACTTTACCAGAAGAAAGAGGTAAAGGATATGCAGCTAACTTAATATATATTTTAACAAACAAAGTATTATCTGAAGGAAATCATGTTTCACTTTATACAGATTATAAATATATTCCATCAAACAAAGCATATAAAAATGTAGGATATGTTGATAAAGATATTTTAATAAATTTCTCATGTAGAAAAAGAAAAAAAATAATGTTATAATAACCATGAGGTGAAAAAATGAACTTTGATATAACAGATGAAGAACTAAAAGAACTTGCTTTGAAGCAAAACAAATCAATAGAAGAGGTAGCCAGTGACTATAAGTATGCACTTAAAGACTTAGAATATTCACAAAAAAAAATTAACTCAATAATTGAATCACATGGTTACAAAAAAAATTTATCAGAAATAAATTTACATGGATATGGAATAAATGGTGAACTAGCTAGTAAATATTGTTGTTATGATGGAACTAAAGAATTATTTAGTAATGCCTGCGAAAATCTAGCCTTAGTTACGGGATTTGGTCCAACAAATCCACCAACTGCAGGTACTCTTTCATCTTTATTTAAAATACTAGAAATGCAAAGAGAAACAGGTATATATACACATATAATTATATCTGAACTTAGTGCTCTAAATTCGAGGCAAAAGTCTTTTAATGAATTGCTTAACTACACCCATCAATTTATTAATTTTATTAAAAAGTTGGGATTTGACGAGAATAATGGTGAAATAAGGACACATAATTATTTAGACCATGCTAGAACTTTCTCTATAATATCTAGTGTATTAAAAGTAAGCGATTTTGCAGATGGCGAAGCAACTGATGAGATGTATAAAAGATTAAACTTACTCGGAAATGATTATTCAACAATGGTCAGCATGGTTTATACTACAGCCGATATTGTATTACCAATTATAAGAGATAAGAAAAAAGGTGTAATAGTAACGGCTGGACTAGAAGAACATTTATATCCTTACTTAGCTCGTGTAACAATAGAAAGACTAAAACAAAAAAATGGTGGATTAAACAATCTAGTTGAAAAAGAAGCACAAGTAGGTGCCTTATATGGAAAATTAATTAGTGGCTTATTTCCATATGTTAAAATGTCGAAAAGTATTAAAGAGTCATCAATAAACTTAGGCGACTCAGATGAAGAACTATATGATAAAATTGTTAAGTGCGGAAGAAGAAATGAAAAAGTAATTTTAGAAATGATAACATTGGCTTCAAATTGGAATTATGAAGAAATAGAAAAAGCAAAATCGGCATTTAGTTTTCTTGAAAAAGATTATGCACAATGGCAATATTATAAAGAAAAGTATTATAAGTTCTTTTTAGAAATCAAGAAAATGTGGGATAAATCTAAAAACAATGATTTGATAAATACGTATAATGAATTGTTTAAATAAGCAGGTGAAATTTATGAAAAAATTGATAATATGTGATATGAGTGGTATTATAACAAGAAAAGGATTTATAAATACAGAACTTTTAAAAACTTTAGAAAACTTAAAGAATTTTGATTTTTCATTTTGTACTGGAAAAGGTTACTATGGCGGACTTGCTGTGCTGAAAGAAATAAATATACATTATCCATTTATTTGTGAAAATGGAGCAGTATTAGTTACTAAAGATGGTAAAATAGTTTATAATGATAAAATGGATGCTGAAGAATCTGTTAATTTAATTAAAAATATAGTAAAAAGATATAGTTTTGAGTTTTTGGCCTATGTAGATTTAAAAACACATAAATATAAATTTTTAAGAGGAAACAAAAAATTAACAGAAGATTTAACACAACCATGGTTTTATAGTGAAGAAATTTATGATGATGTAGATTTATTTTTAGAAAATATAGATATCAATAATATATGTAGAATAACAACACGCGGATTAAATTATAATGTAAAAAATAAAGATAAAATTTTTGAAAATTTTCATGTTGTTGTTTCTGAAAATGAGTTTCATTCAATTTGCAATAAAAATATAAATAAAGGCTTTGGCGTTGAAAAAATATCTAATTTATTAAATATAGATTTGAATAAAATTTTAATAATAGGAAATGATATGAACGATATTGATATGTTCAAATTAAATTGTTATTTAAAAGTTGCTACAGGATATGATAAACCGCCACAAGAATTAATTAACTTATCAGATAAGTATATACCATTAAATGATTTACCAACATTTTTAAAAAAAATTGACAATGAAATCGAAATGTGATATAATTTCTAAACAAGGAGGGGGAAGATGAAAAATATTATTTTAACTGGTGATAGACCAACAGGAAGATTACATTTAGGACATTTAGTTGGATCTTTATCCCAAAGAGTACAATTACAAAATTCAGGAAATTTTGATGAAATGTACATTGAAATTGCTGATGCTCAAGCAACGACTGACAACTCAGGAAATATTCAAAAAGTTAAAGATAATGTGATAGAAGTTGCCTTAGATTATCTATCATGCGGTATAGATCCAAGCAAGTGTGTTATTTTCTTACAATCTGAAGTACCTGAATTAAGTGATTTAACATTTTATTATATGAATTTGGTTACAATGGCTAGACTACAAAGAAATCCGACTGTTAAACAAGAAATTATGTATAGAAATTTTCAAAACACTTTACCAGTAGGTTTTGTAACATATCCTATAAGTCAAGCAGCCGATATAACAGCCTTTAATGCTAATATTGTACCTGTAGGTGATGACCAATTACCTATGATAGAACAAACTAGAGAAATTGTTAGAACATTTAACAGATTGTATGGAGAAACATTGGTTGAACCTACAGCAGTTTTACCAAAAAATGTTGCTTGTCATAGATTGCCGGGCACTGATGGACAAGCAAAAATGAGCAAATCTATAGGAAATTGTATTTACTTAGCAGATAGCAAGGAAGAAGTAAAGAGAAAAGTAATGGGAATGTTTACTGATCCAAATCATTTAAGAGTTCAAGATCCAGGTGTCACAGAGGGAAATCCAGTATTTATTTATTTGACAGCTTTTAGTAAGAATAAACATTTTGAAGAATATTTTAAAAACCCATTAACTGGAGAATTGGAATATAAAAATTTAGATGAATTAAAAGCACATTATGAACGTGGTGGATTAGGAGATATGAAAGTAAAAAAATTCTTAAATTACGTTTTAGAAGATACATTAGCTCCGATTAGAGCAAGACGTCACGAATTAGAAAAACATATTCCCGAAGTTTATCAAATTTTATTTTCTGGAAGTGATAAGGCAAGAAAAAAGGCCGCAGAAACTTTAAACAAAGTAAAAAGTGCTATGGGATTAAATTATAGAGAAGATTATGAATTGATTAAAAGCCAAGTAGAAAAATATGCAGCAATACATGATGAGGAAAAAAAAACAATAACTAGATAAAGGAATATTGTATTTCAATATTCCTTTTTTGTTAAGCATTCTATTTGTTTAAATTGTTTTTTATAATCAAAATTAGAATTTATAATATACGAATTAGTCATCTTAAAAATACTTTTTAAATTATTTTCTCGTTTCTTTTTATTAACAATATCAAAATTCAATAATTCTTCGAATAATAAAACAGTAGGTGCAAGACTTAATTCTAAAAAGGACTTAACATTTTCTAACGGAGAACATTTTAAAATTTCAAAATGTTGATTATTTTGTATTGTTACTTTTAATGAGGTTGTTATGTATTTATTATTTAATTTTTCATAAGCTCCAATTTTATCAAAATCAATTGATGTTTGTCCCTCTTTACCTATATTAAATAATTCATCAGACGTTTTTCCTTTCAATTTAATGAAATTTTCAATAATTATGTTTTTACTTACAAAAAAGTCTAAAAAGTTCAAATATGTTCCAATACGTATGTTAAAATAATTTCTAATATTAAAAGGTAAAATTTCCCCATTTTTTGTTATGTATGTAGTTTCTTCAGTTATTATTTTCCAACCATTACTTGCAAACAATATAGCAAATGTGGTTTTTCCGCCTAAGCTTGAATTATTAATAAGAACATTACAATTTCCATTAGTTACTAATCCACCATGTACGGCATATAATTCCCCATATAATAAATAAGGTGTCAAAATTAATATATTAATCATTGTTAATGCTTTTTTATTGTTTTTTACAATCATATAACATTTTTTCTTTTTTTTATCAAAAACATAAATAAAATAATCGTAGCATTTAATAAAATAATAAGAATGATCTTTTGAACATTTTGCTAAAGACGTGTTAATTGTTGCATTATTAAATTTATCTAGTGCTGAAGTAGTTATTAAATTTCCATTGATTAAATAATCAGTTAATAAATAATAAATTTTCTCATCTTCGATTAAATAGCATTTCAATATATTATTATTATTATTATCCGATTTAAACAAATCATTGAATACTTTTGAAAATTTTGTCAAGTCATTGTAGAATGAATTTTGTTTAGTATAGACAATTGTATTTAGTTTTGCGTTGTTAAATACAATACATTTATTTAAAGATAAAATCTCTTTTTCTAAAGTATTAATAGCATTTTTCATTGTCGCTTTCCTTTCTTTTATATTTATTTATTATATTATACTCAAATATTCGGTCTTTCAATGCAATTGAGGTAATATATATATCATTTGTATTGTACTGGTCAAAAATTGTATCCAAAAAATCTAAATTTGAAATTTTATCCTTTAAATAATTCATTAACACAAGTATTTTCTCTTTTTTAAAATCATCAAAAATTTCTACCAGATATGCTAAAGCAAAATACACAGGTTTTTCGGAATTAAATAGTTCAATATTGTGCATCAAATCATCAAAATTTATTTCATCATAATATATATTGAAAAAATAATAAATATCTAACAACTTATATAAATCAAAAACTTTCCTTTTTTTTACAATATCTAATAAAGCCATGTCTTTATATAGATGAGTACATAATTCTATTATATTATCTTCAAATGACGCGAAATAAATGTAATCTGTTTCATTGAAGACAATTTTCTTTCTGTTTTTCAAAACTCTATCAATTAGTTTTTGATTGTAATTAGCTGTCCAATCAAGAGAAAAATTTAAATCTACATCAATTGTTTTTAAAGCAGGTTCATTTACAACTTTAACAAATGGGCATGTTTCACCACGAGTTTTCAAAGAAATGTTTAAATCAGAATTTTTAAAAGGGATAATATTATCCGTGATAGAATTGTATATACCCTGAGTATAACCAAGACTATACAATATAGAAGACGCTTTTTTTATGTTTTTTTTATTTATTAGTATATCAATATCATTACTTGCTCTAGCTCCGTTTTTGAAAATATATTGGTTCAAAATTGCACCTTTCAAGAAAATATATTCGACATCATTCTTATTAAAACTATTGGCAATTATTTTAATTTCATTAAATTGATACTGATTTCTTGTACATTGAGATTGATTAATCATAAATGTAGAAAAAAATACAGGAAATTCAAAAAGACGAATATTTATATTGTTAATTTTTTGAAATACAAAACCAGCAATGCGATGATAAGATATGAATCCGAGGATTTTAATCCAATTAATATTTTCATCTTTCATTAGATATGTTATTTCTTCCTTATTTTCTGTAAATTTTAATAGTTCAATTATTAATTTTCTTTCATTTTCATTCATTTTTTCTTCCTTTCAATTAGATTATAACATTTTTTTAAAACTTATAAAATATCTTTATTTAATGTTGGCTTTTAAAAAAGTTTATTGTAAAATATATATAAATGTGAGGAGGTGCTTATGGAAGAAATAAATTTATCTAAAATTGGTTTAGGAACATGGCATATGGGTGGAGATATAAGTGAGAATGTTGATAACGATGATATTCGTGATATTAAAGCTATTCAATATGCCATAAAGAACGGGATTAATCATATTGACACCTCAGAAAGTTATTCTGGCGGAAAAAGTGAAAAATTAATTGGATGTGCTATTAAAATATTTGACAGAAAAAAAATATTTATTGCTACAAAAGTAAGAGAATGGAATTTGAATTACAATAGAATTATAGCTTCCTGTAATTCTTCATTAAAACGGCTTCAAACCAGTTATATAGATTTGTATTACATTCATAAACAAAATAAAGAAAGCAATATAGAAGAAATATGTAATGCATTGAATTATTTAATGAAAATTGGAAAAATAAAAAATGTTGGTCTTTCCAATGTTAGTATAAATACTATAAAAAAATATAATAAATATTTAATTAAAAAAGTTTATGCAGTTCAAAATCAATATAATTTAATTTGCAGAGAATCAATAAAAAAAGGGGTAGTTAGTTATTGCAGAAAAAATAATATAAAGTTTGTATGTTGGAGACCAATAATGCTTTCGTATCCCAACTGTAAAGATCCATTTTACAGTGAGGGAACTTATACATTATTAGATAACATTTCAAAAAAATACAATGTGTCTAATATACAAATTGCAGCAAAGTGGCTATTACAACAAGAAAATATATATATAATTTTTAAAAGCAATAATTGTAATCATATTGATGAAATTTTAAATACACAAAATTTTACTTTGACTAAAAGAGATTGGAATAAGTTAAACAAAAATTTTCCAATTATGTTTGATAAGGGGTGTGCAACAAATGAGTTCTATGAAATCGACTAAAATAATTTTATTTGATTTTGATGGAGTAATTTTAAATACGGAATATATATATTTAAAAATATTTATTGAATATAATAAAAAATTAGGAATACCAATTTCAAAAGAAATCTATATTGATAATTTTTTGGGAAAAACAAAAAAAGAAATAAGTGCGTATTTAAAAAATGATGTAGTTGACTCTTTTGAAGAAAAAGAATATTGGAAAGGGTTATATGAATATTTGGATAAATATATTAGAATAAATGATATTAAAATACAAAAGGGATTTTTAAAATTAAAAAAATATTTAGATAAGAATAATTATAAATATGCAATTGTTTCTTCTAATTCCAAAGAATCAATAAAAAAATTGTTAAAAAAAGCTAATATAAATATTAAAGATTTTTATTATATTTTATCAAGAGAAGATGTTATAAACACAAAACCACATCCAGATTTATACTTAAAAGCAATAAATTATTTTGATAATAATAATAAAGAAGATTTAATTGCTATAGAAGATAGTAATGTAGGAATTGAAGCTGCACTTAATGCAGGATTAAAAGTAATAAACTTTAAAGATATTGACATTATAAAAGATTATCTAGAAAAAAAATGTTATGCAATAATTAGCTCTTTAGAAGAAGTAATTGATATTATAAAGGAGATGAAATGAAATGATAATAAAATCAAAAAAAGTAAAGGAGCCATTTGAATCACTATACAAACTAAATATTGGACAATCTCTAGACGAATATGAAACAGAAGAAGCAATGAATGTTATTTTAAATGAACAAAATGAACAAAAAAGAATTAGTTTATTGACCATGCTTTTGAACGGCATAATGATAAAAGGACCTAGCATCAATGAAATAAGTGGATTATTAAATGCCTCATTTAGTTTGGATAATCAACTTAAAAAAACAAAGAAAAAAATAGTATTACCAAAAAATGAAAAGTTAGTAGGAGTAGCATCAAGTGGAAAAAAAGGAATTAAAACTATCAATATTACAAGTACTGCTTGCTTTGTGGCAGCTGCATGTGGTGCTAACATAGCTAAAGCGTGTTCTCATTCTACATCATCTAAAACTGGTTCAACGGATTTTTTAGATATATGTGGAATAGATTTGAACCTTCCTCTTAAAGAAAAAGAAAAAATATTAAATAAATATCACATTTCTTTCTTTTCAATTGAAGAAACTACACCGAAATTTGCAAAAGTTTATGGAGGAGTTTTTTATGCACCTCATGCCATGAGTTTCGGGTTAGCAGGTTTAAGCTTTCCGGTTTATATTGATTCTCTTGCATATGGTTTGTCACATCCTAACGTAAAATTATCTGCTGAGGTCTTAAAAAAATTTGGTGTAAAAAATGCACTTATTTATTCTTGTACATTAGATGGAGTGCATTTTCTAGATGAATTACTGCCAATAGGATATGCTAATTTGATAAGAATTAAGAATTCTAACGTTGAAAAAAACATTTCAGCTGATATTCAAGATGCATTATCAATAAATAAATATTTTAATATTACTGATTTAGAAGAAAAAGAGAATAAAATTAATAATGTTTTGGAATCTTTAAAAATTCTTAAAGGTGAAGGAAATGAAAGTCAAATTGATGCAATTTGCATTAATGCTTCAATTTTTCTTTTACTAGCTGATAAGGTGAGTTCACTTGAGGAAGGGTTTAAGGTGGCAAAAAATATAATTCATACAAATAAAGTATGGACAAATTTTTTGAAAGTAGTGGATTTATATGGCGGAGATAGTAAAAAACTAGAGAAAATGGTTGATGAATATAAAAAAAATATGTAAAGTGTAAAATATCTATAGAAAATGAAGGCTCATCAACAAAATCGTCTTGGATAATAAAGAAATAATTTTTGCAAAGAATTCGCAAAGATTAAAATAGATGTAATGGGAAAAGATATGATTATAAAAGCATTTAATAAAGTATACACATCTATTTAATCGAATTTTAACGAAAACCCATTGACAACCCACATTTAAAGTGGTAAATTGGTACCAATATTTATTTTTTGGAGGGTCATATGAGAATTGCAAATATACTAAATTGTGATGTTATTAATTACATAGTTAGTAACTTTGATACTAATTCTTGTTGTATGCTTAAAAAAATAAAAATATCTAAAGAGATGATTTAAACATGATTAAATCGTCTCTTTTTGTTTATATGTGGAGGTGTTTATGAAAGATTTAACTATTGATGACTTATTAAAACTTGTAAAGTCATATAATCCAGAAGAAGTGGATAATGTAAATAAAGCATATTTATATGCAGAAAATTTACATAAAGGTCAATTTAGACAAAGTGGAGAAGAATACATATCGCACCCGTTAAATGTCGCATATATACTAGCTGAAATGCATGCTGATTGTGATACAGTATGTGCAGGTCTTTTACATGATACTATAGAAGATACTAATACTACAAAAGAAGATATTGCCTATGAATTTAATCCTAATGTCGCAACACTAGTAGATGGAGTAACAAAATTAGCAAAAATGAACTTTTCATCAAAGCAAGATCAGAACTATGCAAACACTAGAAAAATAATAACAGGTATAACTGAAGATGTAAGAATAATAATTATAAAACTAGCAGACAGACTACATAACATGAGAACTCTTGAATACAAAAGTGAATTTAAACAAAAAGAAAATGCATTAGAAACAATGGACATATTTGTACCACTTGCTTATTATATTGGACATTATAGAATAAAAACAGAACTAGAAGACTTAGCATTCAGATATCTTAAACCAGATAGTTACAAAAGAATATATGATTTACAACGAAGAATAGAAAAAGAAAATAAATCATGCTTAGAAGATATGAGTGGTAAAATAAAAGAAATATTAAATAACAGAAACATACCTAATGAAATAAAAATAAGAACTAAAAATATATATGGTATATATAAAAGAAGAATAGAAGGATTCAATTTAAGAGATATACATGACCTATTTAGTTTAAAATTAATGGTATCAACTATTGAAGAATGTTACCTTTCTCTATGTTTAATTCATCAAGCATATCATCCAATAAATGAAAAATTCAAGGATTACATTTGCAATCCCAAAACTAATAAATATCAAAGTTTACACACAACAGTCTTTGGACCAGATGATAGATTAGTACAAACACAAATAAGAACTTTTGATATGGACAAAGTTGCATCTTTTGGACTAACATCTTACTGGGATATAATGAAAGGTGATGCTAGAAATATAATGCAAAAAGAATTAAAGAGTCAAAATCAGTTCTATAAATCTTTAGTAGAAATAAATGCAATGTTTGGAGATAATAAAGATTTTGTAGACCAAGTAAAAATGGAATTATTCTCAGATAATGTTTATGTTTATAATACCAAAGGAGAAGTAATTCAATTACCAAAAGGTTCTAGTATAATAGATTTTGCATATATAAATAATCCTACAGAAGCAAATTCTATGATAGGTGCATATGTTAACGAAGAATATATGAAAGACTTAGGATATAAATTAAAAAACAAAGACAGAGTAAAAATAATAACTGATTACTTATCATTTGGTGCCAAAGAAGAATGGGAAAATCTTGCTCATATGTCAAAAGTAAAAAAATTAATACAGGAAGGAATGATAAAATGAAAGTATCAAGTATAGGTTTAATAGAAACTAAAATAAAAAAGTTAGATAATCAATTCCCAGTACAAGATATGTTATTACAAACAGGCCAAATAGAACAATTTGCAAGTGGAATATATGCATATGGACATATACCATTTCTGGTGAAAAAGAATATTAATGATATTATTATTAATACTTTAACTAAATATGGTTGTTCTCTAATAAATTTACCACTTTTACAACCTGAAAATATATGGATAAATTCTGGAAGACTGGATAGATATGTAAGTGAAGATGTAATGTTTAGATGTTTAACTGATAAAGGAAATTTCTGTCTAGCACCAACTGCAGAAGAAGCAGTAGTAGAATTTGCTAAATCAAGACTAACATCTTACAAGAATTTACCAACTACATATTTTCAAATTGGAGAAAAATTTAGAAATGAAATGAGAACTAGAGGTTATCTTTTAAGAGGTAAATCATTTGAAATGATGGATACATATAGTTTTGGTAAAGACGAAAAAGATTTAGATACGGAATATGAAAGAATAAAAGAAGCTTATTTAGAAATATTTGATGAAATAGGTTTAAATGTTCATCCAGTAGGTGCCGATAGCGGTGCTATTGGAGGGACTAAATCCGAAGAATTTATGTGTGTTTCAGATATAGGTGAAGATAATATTTTATATGACGAATCCACTGGTAAACTAATAAATAGTGAATTACTAAAAAGAGAAGATGCACAAGAATATATAGAAAAAACATATGGTATTAAAGATTTAAATAACTTAAAATCAAAAAAAGCATGTGAATTAGGACATATATTTCAACTAGGAGAAAAATATTCAAAAAGTATGAACGCTACATATATTGCATCAGATGGAAAACCTAAGTACTATAGCATGGGTTGTTATGGCATAGGTGTATCAAGAACCCTAGCAATGATTTATGAAAATAGTATTGTTAGAAATGATAAAAATGAATTTCTAGGAATATCGCTTCCAGTTAATTTAACTCCATACATAATTTACATAATTGCTAAAACAGATGATAAAGAAAAATTAAAATATGCCAATAATTTATATAAAATGTTAATAAGTGATGATATTCCGGTTTTATATGATGATAGAGATTATTTAAGTATAGGTGCAAAATTAAAAGATAGCAAAATAACAGGTATTCCATATACATGTGTATTAGGTAATACTTTGAATGATGGCTACATAACTGTTGAAAACAATAAAACAGGAGAAAAAATAAACATAGATAAAACAGAATTTGTGGAATATCTAGTAAAATTTCAAACATTTAGAAAGAAAAAAATAATTTTAGAAAGTATTGTAAAAAACAATATAAAAACATTTGATTAATATGTTATAATATATTTGGAGAAAATAAATATGAAAAAAGAATACTTATTGATAATTATTTCTACTATTATAGTAGTACTAATGGGAGTTATAGGTTATGAAAAGTTATATGATAAAATAGATATTTTAGATAAAAAATATTCATTAAATCTATTAATACAAGAAAGTAAAAATTGTACTTATAAACCAGAATTATATCATGAATATGATAATTACAAAGTATACACATATTGCTTAGATTACGTTTATGTAATAGATGAACATATGGTAAACTTACAGGAATATTTACAAAATGATTCTACAATTTTAAATAAGCTGTATAAAAGACTTGCCTCAGAACAATATTGGGATGGTGGTTCAACTATATACAAAGATTATAGAATACCATCACTAACTAAAAATGGCATAACTATATTAAAATGTGCTGGTGTTAATGGAAAAACAAAAGATGTGTACTTAGGACCAAGTTGGATGGAATACAAAAGTAATTTTTGCTTAGAAGATAATAGTACTTTTGTGAAATCATATGAAATATTAGAAGTAAATAATCACGAATTTGAACCAAATGAAGGCATAACAAATAGTACATTCGATGTTAAACTAAAAGATGAAAGTGGAAATATAAGTGATGTTGTAGTGGATACAAATGGAATAATATTGTCTATAGGAAAAATATATGATTTTGAATTTAAAAAGATAAATGAATTTGATAATAATATAAAATCTATTTTTGAGAATAATAGCATAGTTGAAATTAGAGAAAATTCGTAATGCAATCTAAAACAAAAAACTCACACACATTTAAAGTGTACGAGTTTTTATAATTATCAAAAATACATTAAATTTAATAAAAACCTAAATTACTATCATTTCCTAAATATTTATATTGTTCATTGATAAAACTTTTATATTGATTAAATACTTCTCTATT